>JBBPZH010000015.1:0-19031 GCA_038198965.1 Propionibacteriales bacterium | reverse complement strand
CAGGCCTTGTGCGCGCCGTACGCTCCCCCCGGAAGGAACCCGGCCACGCTGGACACGTTGACGATGTCGCCGCTGCCGCGGGCCAGCATGGGCTCCAGCGCCGCGTGGGTCAAGCGGAGCACCGCCCGCACCAGCACGTCAAGGCCCCGTTGCTCGGCCTCGACATCGTTGAGATCGAACGAGCGCTGCAGGCCGAATCCGGCGTTGTTGACCAGGACGTCGACGGCGGAGCGGCGCACGTGCTCCTCGACCGCCCGGGTCGCGTCCAGGTCGGCAAGATCGGCCGGCAGCACCGTGCACTGGACGGCGTACCGCTGGTGCAGATCGCCGGCGACCTGGCGCAGTCGGCCCTCGTCTCGAGCGATGAGCGTCAAGTCGTGGCCTTCTCGAGCCAGCGCAGTAGCGAAAGCCCGGCCGATGCCGGCGGTGGGTCCGGTGATCACCGCCAAAGGCACCGCGCCAGCATGCCGATGCGGCTCCGGCGTTTCAAGCGGGGGACCCGGCCACGGCGCTGCCTAAACTGTGACCCGTGGTGACAAAAGATACTGCCGGGACTTTTGAGTCGAACCCCAAGCGACTCACGGCACTCGCCGGAGCGCTGCTGGTGACAGTGCTGACCCTCGCCGGTGCGTTGGGCATCGGGCCTGGCGCGCTTGCACAGTCGTCGCCGTCCGCACCGGCCGGCTCCACCAGCAGTGGACCATCGGCCCAGTCGGCCGGGCGATCGCCCTCCGCGCACTCGAAGTCGCACTCGAACGGCGATGGGTGGGTGACAGTTCAGCGCACGCCGGTCGGACCTCGCCAGCCGGCAACTCCTTCATCGGGCCCGAGCGGCAGCCCAGCGGCAAGCGCCACCGACCTCCCAGCAAGGTCGGGTCACGGCAAACGGATCGTCTACGACATCAGCTCCCAACGCGTCTGGCTCGTCGACAAGCACGACGCCGTCGCGCGCACCTATCTGGCGTCGGGAAGCAAGAAGGCGAAGGTGCTGGCCCCCGGCCGCTATCAGGTGATCTCCCGGTCACGGCACTCGATGAGTGCCGACGGCAAACAAGCCATGAACTACCTGGTTCGATTCGGCGACGGAAAGCACGGCGACGGAAAGCACGCCGTCACTGCGTTCTCGGACATCCCCGCGCGCAGCGACGGCACATTGGTCGAGTCGCAGAGCCAGCTGGGAACGCCACTGTCGACCGACTCCGTCCGGCAGTGGATCACCGACGCCAAGGCACTATGGGACTTCGCGTCTGTCGGCATGCCGGTCGTGGTGACGGCCTGACTTCGGGGTCAGTCCGTCGTTTTTGTTGCCGTGCGGGGCTGACCTCCCCGGGTACGCCGTCTCGTGCGCGTGCGCGTCGAAGGCCGCGGAGACTCCTCCTGGCGGTCCCGCCGCTGTCGAGTAGCCGACGAAGCTTGAGTCGGTGGCGGCGCGGGGGTGAGGCGACCAGTGACCCCCGCCGGTATGCCCTGTTCGTGCAAGAGATGCTCGCTCGTGGAATACGTCTCCATGGGCTCGTCAAACGGCAGTCCGTGCGCTTTGTTGATCACCTTCCAGCGCGTCACGTCGGCCCAGTCGACGAAGGTGATCGCCACACCGGTGGCGCCGGCTCGACCGGTCCGACCGATGCGGTGCAGGTAGTTCTTTTCATCGTCGGGGCAGGAGTAGTTGATGACATGCGTGACGCCTTCGACATCGATGCCACGAGCTGCCACGTCGGTGGCGACGAGCGTGTCGATCGCGCCATCGCGGAAACGCTTCAACGCCCGCTCGCGCGCAATCTGCGGCATGTCGCCGTGCAGGGGGGCAGCCGGAAAGCCCCGCTCGATGAGGTCGTCGGCGAGCCGCTGCGCCTGCCGCTTCGTGCGGGTGAAGATGATCGACCTGCCGTGGTTCTCCGCCTGCAGGATGCGGGCGATGATCTCCGGTTTGTCGAGGTCGTGAGCCAGGTAGACGAACTGCGCCGTTGCCGGCACCGTCTGGCTGTCGGTGCTGGCCTCGGCACGCACGTTGACCGGGTGGCGCATGTGCCGGCGCGCCAGCGTGACGACCTCGCCGCGCATGGTGGCCGAGAACAGCATGGTCTGGCGAAGCTCCGGCGTCTTAGCGAGCAAGCGCTCGACATCGGGGAGGAACCCAAGGTCGAGCATCTCGTCGGCTTCGTCAAGCACGAGCTCTTTGACGTGACCAAGGTCGAGGGCGCGGCGGTTGGCCAAGTCAAGGAGACGACCGGGAGTACCGACGACGATGTCGACCCCCTGTTCGAGCGCCGCGAGTTGCGGCTCGTACGGGACGCCGCCGTACACCGTGAGCGTGCGGGTGCCGCGGCGGCTGCCGGCGAGGACCAGGTCACCTGCTACCTGCAGCGCGAGCTCGCGTGTCGGAGCGATGACCAGCGCCTGCGGCTTCCCCGGCGCCGCAAGCTGCTCGTAGTCCGGGTCGTGGGGAGAGACGACGCGTTGCAGAATAGGAATTGCGAAGGCAAGCGTCTTGCCGGTCCCGGTGCGCGCCTGGCCGATGAGATCGGTGCCGAGGAGCGCTATGGGCAGCGTCATCTCCTGAATAGGAAATGCCGAGGTGATGCCGACGGAAGTGAGGGCTTCGGTAATCTCCGGAAGCACCCCGAGTTCTTCGAACGTAGTCAGAGTGGATTCTCTCGATCATGATGGCAGTGGATGTCGCCTGCGATTACCGCGAGGCGCCGTCGCTTGGAGTCTATCGTTTCGCGAGGGAGCGGCTGGTTAGTCTTCAGGTCGTGACCGACGCCGCGCGAGCGACCGCATCGACCGACGCGGCCCCGCCGGCGTACGAGACGGGCGCTCTCTTCGCAGATCCGGCCTACCACGTGGCTGTCATCGACCTGCTCGGAGTTCTCGCCTATTCCGAGCTCAGCGCGTTCGAACGGCTCACCGAGGATGCCGCGTCTGCCCCGAGCCTCGCCGACAAGGTCGCTCTTGCGGCGATGGCGGCTCGCGAGTTCGGTCACTTCGAGGGGCTGCGGGCGCGACTCGAGCAGTTAGGGGCTGACCCGTTCAGCGCCATGGAACCGTTCCACGGGCCGGTTGAGGCGTTCCACCGGCACACGAAGCCGTCGGACTGGTTCGAGTCGCTCATCAAGGCGTACGTCGGCGACGGACTCGCCGCTGACTTCTACCGCGAGGTCGCCGCCCATCTGGACAGCAGTACGCGTGAGCTGATCCTCACCACGCTCGACACTTCTGGGCAGTCGGAGTTCGTCGTCGAACGAGTACGTCGGGGGATTGAGGATGACCCGAGGATCGCCGGACGACTGGCGCTTTGGGCGCGTCGCCTGATGGGCGAGGCGTTGAGCCAGGCACAACGGGTGGCGGCCGAGCGGGACGCGTTGACCACACTGCTCGTCGATGGTGTCGACCGGCCCGGGATGGACCTCGCCGCGATCGCGCGGATGTTCGGGCGGCTTACGGAAAACCACACCAACCGGATGGCGGCACTCGGCCTTCAGGCCTGATCTCCTCGCTCGTCAGGCGTTGATGCGGCTACAGCCCGACTACCGCCCGACAGGTCGGAGTGATGGGAGCAAAAGAATGTGGCGGGCCGGGAGTGATCCCGACCCGCCACATCGTGGTTTGAGTGCCGATCAGCGTCGAGCGACTCTTCCGGTGCCGCTGTTTCTGCCCAACAGCGTCGAGGCGATCATGGTGAGCACGACGGCCGTGATGATCGCGACGATCCACCGGGTCCAGTCGATGCCGGGGCTGCCGTTACCACCGAACGCGTGGTAGATGACCGCGCCGAGAATCACGCCGCCGATACCGCACAGCAGCACCGCCCAGATCGGGATGTTGTCCTTGTCCCCTGGTGCAATGAACTTGCCTAGGGCGCCAATGATGGCGCCAACGATGATGAGTGCGATCCATTCCCCAAACGAGTTGGGCATCGCCTTGACCTCCCTATTCCGTCAAGCCACAGCTGAAGAGATGTGACGCCGCAGGACGCGGTTCCGTGACAATCATCCAGTAGATACCCCTGAAACACCACTTCAGTCACTCCGGTTACTTTTGGCGTGTCGCGCAGCGGTGCTTGCTAGAGCGTGCCGAACCCCACTCGGCGGCCGGAGTCGCCCAAGATCTCGACGTAAGCCAACTTCTCCGTGGGTACGACGATCGTGCGTCCCTTGTCGTCGTTCAGCACGAGCACCGGGTTGTCGCCGGTCAGCGCGTCAGAGACCGTCTGCCGCACCGACTCCGCCGAAGCGCTCGACTCGAAGCTGAGCTCACGAGCCGCCTGAGCGATCCCGATCCGGACCTCCATGTCGTTCCTTCCTGCTCACTTTTGCCGGGGGAAACCGTGGATGCCCCGCCAAGCAAGGCGGGAAATCAGCCCGGTCGCCTGCATCTGCGGGATCTTGCCGTTGGCGCTCAACCAGAACCGCGCCGAGACGTGGCTCATTCCCAGCAAGGCGACCGCGAGGAGTTGCGACGCCTCGGCAGCAATCCCGGTGTCGTCCGAGATGACCTCCGCGATGGCGTTGGCGCACGACAGCGTGGCACGGTCGACGCGCATTCGTACAGCCGGCTCGTTGGTAAGGTCTGATTCGAAGACCAGGCGGAACGCGCCACCGGCGTCGGCGACGTATGCGTAGAACGCTGCCGTCGTGGCCGCCACTCGCGCCTGCTTGCCCGGATGGCTTGTGCCGACGAGCGCCCCGCTCACCGCCTCGATGACCTGGTCGCAGGCCTGATCGAGCAACGCCAGATACAGCTCGAACTTGCCGGGGAAATGCTGGTAGAGCACGGGCTTGGAGACGCCGGCGCGCTCGGCGATGTCGTCCATCGCCGCGGCGTGGTAACCGCGATCGACGAAGACTTCGAGTGCTGACTCGAGCAACTGGACGCGCCGCTCCGCTCTGGGCAACCGCGCACTGCGCGGGCGTTCGTCCGCGGCCGTCGTCACGGAGCGCATCCTACCGCCGGGTCACTTCCCACCTTGTCCAGGAGTGACCGGGAGCTCCGCGGCATGGCTGGGCATGTCGGCGAGCAGGTCGCCGTACGTCTCCAGTCGCTCGAGGACGTCGTTGCTGAGGAACAACAGGTCCTCGGCGGTACGAGCGTCGGCGATCTCGTCCCAGGTGAGGGGCGTGGAGGCGGTTGGTCGGTCGATGCCGCGCAGGGAGTACGCCGCGACGGTGGTCTTGGCGGCACTGTTCTGGCTCCAGTCGATGAAGACCTTCGACCGGCGGAGGTTCTTGTCCATCGATGCGACGACGAGGTCGGGCAGCGCCTGCTCGAGCTGCTCGGCCAGCCGTTTGGCATACGCGGAGGTGAGGGCTGAGTCGGTCGGTACGACCGGCACGTAGAGCTGGGCGCCCTTGTTGCCCGAGGTCTTGGGATAGGCGGTAAGACCGTCGTGCTCGAGGAGCTGCTGCAGCGCCAGCGCGACGTTGCAGCAATCGATGATGTCGGCCGGCGGACCGGGGTCGAGGTCGAAGACGACGAGGTCGGCGGAGAGCGGCGTACCCTCACCGTCGACCTTCCACTGCGGGACGTGCATCTCCAGGGCGGCTAGGTTCGCCATCCACACCAACGTGGCAAGGGAGTCCGCAACGACATACTCGACACCGTCGTCGCCGTGCTCGGCGAGGAAGACCGTGCGGACGAAATCGGGGGTGCCCCGGGGAGTGTTCTTCTCGAAGAAGTAGCCCGCGGCGGTGCCGTTCGGCCACCGTTTGCGGGTCAGCGGTCGGTCGGCCAGGTGGGGGAGCAGGACGCCGGCGACATTCGCGTAGTAGTCGATGACCTCGCTCTTGGTGAAACCGGTTCCGGGATAGAGCACCTTGGTCAGGTTGCTCAGCTGCAGCGTATGACCGTCGATCTCGACGGTGACCTTGTCAGCCATGCCCTCCAGGGTTTCACGACTCTGGGCTGCGAGACCGCGAGCCGAGAGCTCCCACGCCCCATGTCGTCCCGCTTCCGGCACGTCGACCGGAGGTCTCGGGAAGATCACGCGGCCCCTCACCGTTGTAGGGCTCGAGGAATGCACATCCGCCGTTGTCGAGGAGCAGCCCCGTGTCCCTACCACCGCTGGTCGAGCCCGCCGCCGAGCTCACGGCCGATGAGGTACGCCGTTACAGCCGGCATCTCATCATCCCGGACGTCGGGATGCAGGGTCAGAAGCGGCTGAAGAACGCCAAGGTGCTCGTCATCGGTGCCGGTGGGCTGGGCAGTCCGGCGCTGCTCTACCTGGCAGCCGCCGGCGTCGGCACGTTGGGGGTCGTCGATTTCGACGACGTCGACGAGTCGAACTTGCAGCGACAGATCATCCACGGACACAGCGACGTGGGCCAACCCAAAGCGCTCTCGGCCAAGCGGGCGATCGCCGAGACGAATCCGCTCGTCGAGGTCGTCGTACACCAGGAGCGGCTGGACAACGACAACGTCTTCGACATCTTCGGTGGCTACGACCTGATCGTCGACGGCACCGACAACTTCGCCACCCGCTACCTCGTGAACGACGCCTCGGTCCTGCTCGAGAAGCCCTACGTGTGGGGATCGATCTACCGATTCGACGGCCAGGCGTCGGTGTTCTGGGCGGACCACGGGCCGTGCTACCGCTGCTTGTACCCAGAGCCCCCTCCGCCCGGCATGGTGCCCTCGTGTGCCGAGGGCGGCGTCTTGGGTGTGCTCTGCGCGTCGATCGGGTCGATCCAGGTCACCGAGGCCATCAAGCTGCTCACCGGTATCGGGGAACCGCTGCTCGGCAAGCTGATGATCTACGACGCCCTGGAGATGGACTACCGCAAGCTTCCGGTGCGCAAGGACCCCAACTGTGCGATCTGCGGAGAGCACCCGACGGTCACCGGGCTCGTCGACTACGAATCCTTCTGCGGGGCGGTGAGCGACGAGGCCGCCGACGCCGCGGTCGACGCCACGATCAGCGTGACGACGCTGGCGCACTGGCTCAAGGAGCGCGACAACGGCGAACGGGACTTCGTGCTGGTCGACGTCCGCGAACCCAACGAGTACGAGATCAATCACATCCCGGGCTCGGTGCTCATCCCCAAGAACGAGTTCCTCACCGGAGCGGCTCTCGAGCGGCTTCCGCAGGACAAACAGGTCGTCTTGCACTGCAAATCCGGAGTTCGCTCTGCTGAGGCGCTGGCGGTGCTCAAGGGGGCGGGACTTCGCGACGCGGTGCATGTGGGTGGCGGCGTTGCCGCCTGGGTCAACCAGATCGACCCGTCCCAGCCGTCCTATTAGCGGCTCGGCACAATGTGCCGGTGAGCCGGCCCGACGACCAGGAGCGGTACGTCGAGGCCGTGCTGTCGCTGGTTGAGCAGGTGCCGCCGGGCCGTGCGACGACGTACTCGCTGCTCGCGGCCGCCGTGGGCCGTGGCGGACCGCGACAGGTGGGCCGGGTGATGGCGGTGTACGGCGGCTCCGTGCCGTGGTGGCGGGTCGTTCGTGCCGACGGGTCGCTCCCGCAGTCGCATGGGCGCTCGGCGCTGGCGCATTACCGCCACGAGGGCACTCCGTTGGCGGGGGCCAGCACGCGAGCCCGCAGGCTGCGCATCGACCTCGCCAAGGCCGGGTGGGCACCTCCGCCCGACTGACCGATTTCATGTCGGTGGCCACTGGTGCACTGAGACCATGCCAGCGACCTACCGCCTCGACACCTCCGCCGCGGCCCCGCCGACTGTCCCAACGCTCGATGCGGCACAGCGCCGCGTTGTCGAGCACGCCGGTGGGCCACTGCTCGTGCTCGCCGGTCCTGGCACGGGCAAGACCACGACGCTGGTCGAAGCTGTGGTCGATCGAGTCGAGCGCCGCGGTGAAGACCTCGAGCACGTGCTCGTTCTCACCTTCAGCCGCCGGGCTGCGGCGGAGTTGCGCGACCGCATCACGAGCCGACTCGGTCGCACCACGACGACGCCGGTGGCCTCGACGTTTCACGCGTTCTGCTACTCGCTGGTGCGTCGCTTCCAACCGGCGGAGCTCTACTCGGCGCCGCTTCGGCTGCTGAGTGCGCCCGAGCATGACGTCATGCTGCGCGAGCTGCTCGTCGACCGTTCCGACGACGCGGCGGTGCAGTGGCCGGCCGAGCTGCAACCCGCCGTGCGCACCCGGGCGTTCGCCGGTGAAGTGCGCGCGGTGCTGGCTCGTGCTCGCGAGATGGGTCTTGATCCCGACGAGCTGGCGGCGGCCGGGCAGTCGGTGGGGCGGCCGGAATGGGCAGCTGCCACCGCCTTCCTGCGGCAGTACCTCGACGTGCTCGACTCCAGCAGTTCCCTCGACTACGCCGAGCTCGTCCACCGTGCCGTGGTGCTTTGTGGGACTCCCGGGCTGCGGGAGGAGCTGCGACGTCAGTACCGAGTCGTGTTCGTCGACGAGTACCAAGACAGCGACGCGAGCCAAGTCCGGTTGTTGCAGTCGCTGGCCGGAGACGGACGTGACCTGGTGGTCGTGGGCGACCCGGACCAGAGCATCTATGCCTTCCGTGGGGCTGACGTGCGGGGCATCCTCCAGTTCCCCGACGACTTCCGATCGGCTGCTGGGCGCCGCGCCGACGTCGTGGCCTTGCAGACCACGCGCCGTTTCGGGCCCGAGCTGCTGGCCTCGTCGCGTTCGGTCGCCGCGGGCATCGGCGCCCGAGGAGCCATCGACCGCGAAGTCTTCGCTCGGTTTCGAGCTCCCACCGCCGCCCCTGGCCCGCACGGCGCGGGCACCGTGGAGGTGTTCACGTTCGGCTCCGCTGGCAGCGAGGCCGCGGCGATCGGCGATCTTGTCCGGCGCGCGCACCTCGAGGACGGTGTGCCGTGGTCGCAGGTCGCTGTCCTGGTCCGGTCCGGCGTCACCTTGCTGCCGTTCTTGCGCCGCGTGCTGGTTTCAGCCGGCGTACCTGTCGAAGTGGCCGGTGAAGACATACCGCTGCATTGCGAGCCGGCCGTCGCACCGTTGCTGACTGCCCTGGAGTGCGCGGTCGACAGCGCCGCGTTGACGGTCGACGCGGCTCGCGCGTTGCTGCTCTCGCCGCTGGCGTCGCTCGATGCTGCCGACCTCCGGCGGCTCGGCAGAGAACTACGGTTGCGTGACCGCGGACCCCAAGGTGATCGGCTGCCTCGTCCGTCTCGCGATCTCCTCCGCGAGGCGTTGGCCGATCCCCAGGTGCTCGATGGCATCGGTGGTCGGGCGGCGAGTCGTGCGCGCCGACTCGGTCGGCTGCTGGCGGCGGCGAGCGCCGAGCTCGCCGCTGGCGCCGTGGCGGAGGACGCACTCTGGTCGCTGTGGGACGGCACGTCTTGGCGCCACCGGTTGCGCGCCGCCGTCGAGCAAGGCGGGGCGGGAGCTCGGGCGGCGCATCGTGACCTGGACGCGGTGTGCGCCTTGTTCGACCTGGCGGCTCGTGCCGAGGAGCGACGGCAACGAGCGGGTGCCCGCACGTTCTTGGCAGAGGTCCGCGCCCAACAGATTCCCGGCGAGTCGCTCAGCGCTGGGTCGTCGGAGCGAGACGCCGTCCAGCTGATGACGGCGCATCGCGCGAAGGGCTTGGAGTGGCGGGTCGTCGTGGTCGCTGGAGTGCAAGAGGGAAGCTGGCCAGACCTGCGGCGGCGGGGTTCGCTGCTCGGGGCCGATCAGCTGAGCTCAGCAGGTGAGGTGCTTCCCCACTCGACGGCGGCGATGCTTGCCGAGGAGCGACGGTTGTTCTACGTCGCGGTGACGAGGGCACGGTCCCGGCTGGTGGTCACCGCCGTCGCCTCGAGCGATCCAGCGGGTGACCAGCCGTCGAGGTTCCTCGAGACGCTCGGTGTCGGTGTTCAGCACCGAGCCGGTCGACCCGGACGTCCACTGTCGGTCGCGGCGCTCGTGGGTGAGCTGCGCCGGATTGCGGCGCACCCAGACACCGACGCACGACTTCGTGACGCTGCAGTAGCCCGCCTCGGCAGGCTGGCGGACTCCCGAGTCGCCGGGAGCCCGCTCACCGGCTTCGCTGATCCGGGCGCGTGGTGGGGCTCGCGTGAGCGCACCCACAGCGACGCGCCCTTGCGTGCCGAAGACCAGCCCCTGCGGTTGACCGCCAGCACGGTTGCGGCAATAAACGACTGCCCGCTGCGGTGGTTCCTGTCCCGCCAGGCAGCTGGCGAGGCGGGGCGCTCCGCCGCCCTCGGCTTCGGCAGTGTCATCCATGTGCTCGCCGAATCCGTGGCGGGTCGCGGGCCGGTCGAAGCTGACGAATTGATCGAGCGGCTTGATTCGGTGTGGGACCAGTTGCACTTCGACTCACCCTGGATCGCCCGACGCGAGCGCGGCGAGGCGGAGCAGATGCTGCGTCGCTTCGCCAGATGGCACAACGAGCGCCCCCAACGCAGTGCCGTCGCCGCAGAGGTGCCGTTCGAGGTGCACACCGTCGACAGGTCCGGAGACGACGTCGTACTCACCGGCGCAGTGGACCGGCTCGAGCGCGACGCCACGGGTGAGGTGATGGTGATCGACTTCAAGACCGGGAAGCAGGTGCCCAGTCGGCAGCAGGTCCAGTCCGATCTGCAGCTCGGGTTCTACCAACTGGCGGCAAGTGCCGGAGCCTTCGCCTCGGCCTGCGGCGAGGAAGTTCGGTGCGGTGGGGCCGAACTCGTGCACCTACGGACAGCGTCCGAGGGGTTCCCCGAAGTCCGGGTGCAACCCCGCGCCGACGACGACCTCGACGACACGGTGCAGACGGCGCTCACCGCTGCCGTGGGGGTCTTGCGCCGTGAGGAGTTCGCGGCCACTGGGAATCCGCATTGCAGCCGCTGCCCATTCGTCCGGACATGCCCTGCCAGTGGCCGACCGAAGGCCCTCCTCTCATGAGCACCCCCTCGCAACGCCTCACACCCGAAGCGCTCTGCCGACTGATGGACATCCCCTACAGCTCGCAACAGCTCGACGCGATCACAGCGCCGTTGGACCCGGCAGTCGTGGTCGCGGGGGCTGGGTCGGGCAAGACGTCGGTGATGGCTGCACGCGTGGTGTGGCTCGTCGGCATCGGCGCGGTCTCGCCAGATCAGGTCCTTGGGCTGACGTTCACCAACAAAGCAGCTGCTGAGCTCCGCAGCCGCATGACGGCCGCACTGTCGCGCTGCGGCCTCGGCGGCACGCCTCCGGCCGCCGGACTGCCCGATGAGGCGCCCGATGCTCAGCCCACTGTCTTGACCTACCACGCGTACGCCGGCCAGTTGCTGCGCGAGCACGCACCACGGATCGGGCACGAGCCCGACGTCACCTTGCTGAGCGACGCCTCGAGGTTCCAGCTCGCAGAGCGAGCCGTGCGCCGGCACCGGGGCCGCATCGATCACCTCCCCACTTCAGTGCCGCATGTCGTCCGCTCTCTGCTTTCCCTCGATGCCCAGATGAGCGACCACCTGGTGAGCCCAGACGACGTACGCGCATGGCAACGCTTCGAGCGGGCGCGCTGGGAAGCCGCCAAACAAACTGCACCGGTGCGCGATGTGCTGACGAAGCTGGCCGCCCGTGAAGAGTTGCTAGGTCTCGTCGAGGACTACCGCGAGCTCAAGTCCTCTCTCGACGTCATGGACTTCTCCGACTCGATGGCGTTGAGCGCGATGCTCGCTGAAACCTGTCCCGACGTCTCCGTGCGCGAACGGGCCAGCTACCCAGCGGTGCTCCTCGACGAGTACCAAGACACCTCAGCGGCGCAGGCGCGGCTGCTGCGGGCGCTGTTCGCCGGTGGTGGACACTGCGTGACGGCCGTCGGCGATCCGTTCCAGGCCATCTATGGGTGGCGGGGCGCGTCGGCGAGCAACTTGGACCGCTTCGCCGGTGACTTCCCGATCGCGGCAGACGATGGCCCCCGCCCCGCCCCCCGGTTTCACCTCAGCATCAACCGCCGATCGGGCAGCCGCATCCTCGACTCGGCCAACGCTGTCGCCGCTCCGCTTCGAACAGTCACCGGCGGCAGCAGTTCGCTGACCGCACCCCCCGGCGCGCCTCCCGGTCAGGTGCGCGCGGCAGTGCTGTCCACCTACGCCGACGAGCTCGACTTCGTCACGAGCGCTCTTTCGCGTGTGCGCGCCGAACAACCCGGCCTGCACTGGTCAGACATCGCCGTGCTCGTCCGCGACAACGCGTCGGCGGCCGACGTCCACGACAGGCTCGTTGCCGCCGACATACCCGTCGAGGTGGTGGGACTCAGCGGCCTCCTTGCCCTGCCCGAGGTCGTCGACGTGGTGGCCACACTTGAAGTGCTTTATGACGCCACGGCAAATCCGGCGCTGCTTCAACTGCTGGCGGGCCCCCGGTGGCGCATTGGGCCCCGCGATCTGGCGTTACTCGGCCGCCAAGCCCGGGCTCTCTCGCGAGCCGACGACACCAGGCCGACATCGCTGGCCGGGGCCCTCGAGGCGGCGGTTGCGGGCACCGACCCGGCCGACGCAGTGTCCCTTCTGGAGGCCCTCGGTGACCCGGGACCCGGGCGGTACTCGGCACCGGCACGTGCCCGGTTCGCCGAGCTCGCCGGCGAGCTGCGCACTCTCCAGGCGTACGTCGGTGAGCCGCTGCTCGACCTTGTGCATCGAGTGATCGACACCATCGGCATCGATATCGAGCTGGCCTCGTCCACCTCCCGGCTCGCGCAGTCACGGCGAGACAACCTCGCTGCTTTCGTGGACGCAATCGCCGCCTTCGCAGGGGCCGGCGCCGATGCATCGCTGCCGGGATTGCTCGCCTACCTTCGGGCTGAGGAGGACTTCGCCGGCGGGCTTCCCCTGGTGGCGCCGAGCGAAGCCGACTCGGTCAAGGTGCTCACCGTGCACAAGGCGAAGGGGCTGGAGTGGGAGGTCGTGCTGGTTCCCGGTCTGTCAAAGGACGTGTTCCCGAGCCGTCGTTCGCGGCCCCGTTGGACCACTGCGGCGCAAGAGCTGCCATGGCCGCTGCGCGGTGACGCTCCCGACCTGCCGTCGGTGACCACCGCCACCCGTGCGGGTCTGGAGCAGTTCGTCAGCAGCTGCCGAGCCCACGAGAGCCTGGAGGAGCGCCGGCTCGCGTACGTCGCCTTGACCAGAGCCCGGCAGATGTTGGTCGTCTCCGGTCATTGGTGGGGTCCGACCCAGGCTCGTCCGAGAGGGCCGTCAGAGTTCCTGGACGACGTACTCGCGAGTCTGGAGACGAGGGGAGAGGCTCCCGACGTGGCGGCTGCTCCGCCCGTCGACGGCAGTGTCAACCCCGCGAACCGCACCCGCCAGTCGTTCGCCTGGCCGGTCGAGGTGCACACCGTTGAGGGGGAGAGACGGGCCGCTGCCGCGGTGCTGGTCAAGCAGGCACGGGCGAGCGGATGGGAGGCGGCGGCGCGGACAGCAGATCGGGAGCTGAGCTCAGCCGACGCGCAGGTGGTGGCGCAGTGGGATCTGGAGATCGCCCGGCTGATCGAAGAAGCGGAGCGATCCGCCGCAGCCCAGATCGTGGTGCGGTTGCCGCGGTCGTTGACGGCCACGACTGCGCTCAGACTGGGGAGCGACCCGGACGCTTTGGCCCGCGACCTGGCGCGTCCACTGCCACGCCGACCATCGGCCGCCGCGCGGTTCGGCACCCGTTTCCATGCCTGGGTCGAGTCCCGCTTCGGTCAGCAGCAGCTCGTCCCGCTCGATGATGTCCCCGGGCGCGCCGACGAGAGCATCGGGAGCGATGCCGAGCTCGAGGAGTTGATCGCGGCGTTCAGCGCCGGCCCGTTCGCGAACTGGGCCCCGGTGCGGGTGGAGGCACCGTTCGCCCTGGTGTTGGCGGGCCATGCGGTGCGCGGACGCATCGACGCTGTCTACGCCACTGGCGACGGCTTTCTGCTCGTGGACTGGAAGACGCAGCGCTCTCAGACCGCCGATCCGCTGCAGCTCGCGATCTATCGGACCGCCTGGGCTGAGATCGCCGGCGTGAAGCCCGAGAGCGTGCGAGCAGCGTTCTACTACGTCCGGTCTGGTGAGATCGCCGAGCCGCCTTCCTTGCAGGACCGCGCGAGCCTGGAGGAGCTGTTCGGGTCAGCTCAGCGGTGTTGACAACATCGCTGAGAGCGCGATCTCCACCATCTCGGCGAAGGTCTCCTGGCGATCCTCGGCACTGGTCTCTTCGCCGGTCAAGACATGGTCAGACACCGTGCAGATCGCCAAGGCTTGCCGACCGTACTTCGCCGCCAACGTGTACAACGCGCTGCACTCCATCTCCACAGCCACCACTCCGTACTCCGCCATCCGCATCAACAGCTCGGGCCGGTCGGAGTAGAACGCGTCTCCGGAGAACAACGGTGCAACGACAGCGTTGACCGGTGCCTGTTCCGCGACCTCGGCAGCCGCTCGCAGCAGGGCGAAGTCGGCAGTCGCTGCGTAGTCGAGTCCCTCGAACCTGATCCGGTTCATAGCCGAGTCGGTGCTGGCGCTGATGGCCAACACGACGTCCCTGACGGCGAGATCCATGGTGAGCGCTCCACAGGAGCCGACTCGCACCAGCTGCTGCACGTCATAGTCGCGGATCAGCTCGCTCACATAGATGGCAGCGGACGGTTGACCCATGCCGGTGCCTTGCACCGATACCCGTTTTCCCTGATAGGTGCCGGTGTAGCCCAACATGCCGCGCACCGAGGAGTGGCAGGTTGCGGCATCGAGAAACGTCTCCGCGATCCACCGCGCACGCAACGGGTCGCCCGGCAGCAACACTCGAGGAGCTATCTGGCCAGGCGCGGCGCCGATGTGAGTGCTCATGGCCGGGATCCTGCCAGACCGACCAGAGCAGTAATGTCGCTTCGTGATTGCAGGGCCGCTGCCCGACTACCCCTTTCGGAGGACCTCACACGACCGGCTCGCCGAACGACGTACCGACGCTGCGTTTCTCTCCGCTGCCTGGAAAGACCCCAAGACGCGGGTGCTGGTGGTTCAAGACGGCAAGCTGGCCACAGACGTCACCGGCGACCGATTGCGGTTCGTCTCGCCGGACCAGGCGCCGCCCGGCGACCGCCTGCTCCTCGGATCCGCAGACGGCACTGTGTTCTTCCTGGTGTTGCCGACAGTTGACCCGGCAGGCGCGTGTACCGAGAGTTCGCCGGACGCGCGGCTCAGCACCGTCGCCACGAACAGCCCGGCATCTGAGACGACTCCAGTCGAGCCCGCCGACCGGTTCTCGGGCCTGCGTCAGTTGGCGGGCCACGTCGACGAGGCGTCGGCCTCGCTGGCGGTGCACGCGGTGGCGCTCGCGCACTGGCACGTCCGGCACCCGCGCTGCTCGCAATGCGGTGCGGCCACCGTGGTGGCCGACGCCGGAGCCTTTCGGCGCTGCCCCAGTTGTGAAGCGTCGCACTTTCCGCGCACCGACCCGGCAGTCATCATGTTGGTGACCGATGAAGCCGACCGGTGCCTGCTGGGCCACAACCGGGTCCGGCCGACGGGCTGGTTCTCAACCCTTGCCGGGTTCGTCGAACCGGGCGAGAGTCCCGAACAGGCGGTGGCGCGCGAAGTGCTCGAGGAAGTGGGCGTGGTGGTGGGAGGCGTTCGGTACGCCGGAAGCCAGCCGTGGCCGTTTCCGTCCAGTCTGATGCTGGGCTACTTCGCAGCTGCGTCGAGCACCGAGGTGACAGTCGACGGCGATGAGATAGATGAGGCCCGCTGGTTCACGCGACCAGAGCTGGCTGCCGCCGTTACGGCAGGAGGTGTCGGGGTGCCGACGACGCTGTCGATCGCCCGCGCGCTGCTGACGGCGTGGTACGGCGCCCCGCTGCCGGCCAACGTGCTCACGCTGTAGCTCCGACGGCGCACGCGGAATCCCTGATACTCCGCGACTGCTCGCGCGTGGCGCGAGGGTTAGATGGCCAGCTTCTGCTTGATCTGCGCCAAGCTGGGGTTGGTGAGGGCGCTGCCGTCGCCGAAGACGACCGTCGGCACTGTGCGGCTGCCCCCGTTCGCCCGCTCGACGATGTAGGCGGCGTCGGGTTGCTTCTCGATGTCGACCTCGGTGTAGTTGATGCCTTCGCGGTCGAGTTGACCCTTGAGGCGGTGGCAGTAGCCACACCATGGAGTGGAGTACATCGTGAACTCGTCGCGCATCGAGATCTGTCCCTTCTCGCGTCTAGGCTTTCGACCCTAACAACGTCCCCGCGTCGCCATACCTTCCGCGAGCCCAGGAGCAGCTTCTTCGATGGTGTCCGCCGAACAGCTCCTGCAGAGCCTCGACCCGGAGCAGCGAGAAGTCGCCACCACGCTCCACGGACCGTTGCGGGTGCTAGCGGGGGCCGGCACCGGCAAGACGCGCGCCATCACTCACCGCATCGCGTACGGCGTCGCCACCGGCGCCTACAGCGCACCGCAGGTGCTCGCGGTGACGTTCACCACCCGCGCCGCCGGAGAGCTACGGGCTCGGCTGGCCGCCCTGGGCGCCGCCGGGGTGCAAGCCCGCACCTTCCACTCGGCTGCCCTGCGGCAAGCCCGATACTTCTGGCCGGACGTGTACGGCGGGGAGCTACCGCCGCTCGTCGCCTCCAAGCTTCCGCTGCTCGCCGAGGCCGCCGCCCGTCACCGTCAGCGGCCGGGGCCGGCGCAGTTACGCGACCTGGCGGGTGAGATCGAGTGGGCCAAGGTGAGCAACGTCGCCCCAGACAGCTATCCGCGGGTCTCAGCCGAAGCCGACCGAGCACTTGACGGCCTGGACGCCTCGACCGTTGCTTCCATCTACGCGACGTACGAGGAGGTCAAAAGCGAGCGCCGGCGCATCGACATGGAGGACGTGCTGCTGTGTGCGGCAGGCGTTCTCAGCGATGAGGAGCGGGTCGCGGCGGCGGTACGCCGGCAGTACCAGCAGTTCGTGGTCGACGAGTTCCAAGACGTCAGCCCGTTGCAGGCGACGTTGCTCGACCTGTGGCTCGGCGGACGAGACGAGGTATGCGTCGTGGGAGATCCGGCCCAGACGATCTACTCATTCGCGGGCGCCTCGCCGCGGTTCCTGCTGGACTTCTCGAAGACACACCGCGACGCCGCCCAAGTGACGCTGGTGCGCAACTACCGGTCAACTCCTCAGGTTGTCGAGACCGCCAACACGGTGATGGTCGCCCAGATGGGTAACCGCGCCGTCAAGCTGCACGCCGTGCGCCCATCCGGGGAGGCCGTCACGTTCCGGGGCTTCGGCGATGAGGTTGCCGAGGCGCAGGCAGTGGCCCGGTCGATCAGCGAGCAGATCGACGCCGGCGCCGATGCCGCCGACATCGCGGTGCTCTACCGAGTCCACGCAGCATCAGAAGGCTTCGAGGAGGCGCTGGCGGAAGTCGGCGTACCGTTTGTCGTGCGGGGTAGCGAACGGTTCTTCGATCGCTCTGAGGTTCGCCAGGCGGTAGTGCTGCTGCGGGGCGCTGCGCGTTCCGCTGGGCTTCCGGCCAGCCCCCTTGTCGACGAGACCACCGCGGTGCTCAGCTCGATGGGCTGGTCGGCCACTCCTCCAGTCGGCCGTGGCAGTGTGCGCGACCGATGGGAGTCCCTCCAGGCTCTGGTGTCGGTTGCCGAGGAGCTGTCGGTGAGCTCACCGACTGCTGGGTTGGTTGACCTCGTCACCGAGCTGCAGCGGCGCCAACAGCTCCAACAAGCCCCGGTCGCCGCCGGTGTCACGCTGGCCACGTTGCACGCTGCCAAGGGCCTGGAGTGGGCGCGCGTCTACCTGGTCGGTATGCACGAGGGCACCATGCCTTTCGTCTACGCCACCACCCCAGCCGCAATCGAGGAGGAGCGGCGGCTGCTCTACGTCGGCGTAACCCGGGCTCGTGAGCGGCTGCACGTCTCCTGGGCGGCTGCTCGCACGCCCGGCGGCCGAGCCAGCCGCGGCCCCAGCAGATTCCTCGAGGCAATGGTCGGGGGCCCTACGGCCAGCCGCACGCCAGCTACCACCCGACGGCGTAACCGAGCGGCCCGAGTGACCGTGTGCCGCGTGTGCTCTCGACCGCTCACCGATGCCAAGGAGCGCAAGCTCGGCAGGTGCGCCGACTGTCCGAGCAGCTACGACGAGGCGCTGCACGCGGCTCTGCGCGAGTGGCGGCGGCAGCGCGCCGCCGACGAGAACGTGCCGGCGTACTGCGTCTTCACCGACACCACGCTCACCGCACTGGCTGAGATGGCTCCGGCCGACACCGCGGCACTCATCCGCGTTCCGGGGATCGGGTCGGCCAAGGTGGAGAAGTACGGTGAAGAGCTGGTCGACCTCTGCCGGTCGGCGTAGCCGGATCGTTACGACCGCCGCCCGGTAATTCGATTGCGCCCGTCGATCCGCCACGCGTACGCTGCTCAGCACGCAATCACCTGCCGTGAGTTGCGCCGCATCGACCGCTCGAGAGCGGTTCACCTGCTGAAGGGAGGCACCGAGATGTTGACGAATTCACCCTTCCTCGCGACGACCTCGCCGACGTGCCTCCTGCCGTTCGCCCCCTTCTCGGGTGCTCGGCTGCGGATGTCCAATGCAGGTCGTTTCGGCGCGAGTGGCACCCCTCTGTCCACGTACGCCCACGGCGTGCCGGCATTCATCAAGGGGAGCGCCGTTCCCGGAGTCCGTGCTTGGAGCCCACCGGTCTAGAGATTCTCTGACCGGCACCTCCAGGCCGCGGACCCCCCACCGGGATCCGCGGCTTTTTTCTTGCCCCGTCCCATCGACAGGTCACAAGGAGGTGACAGACATGACGCTCAGCGTCCTCGACGCGTTTGCAGCGACCGGGCTCGTGACTCAGCAGGAACTGCCCTGCCGTCTCAACGACCCGGAGCTGTTCTTCGCGGAGTCCCCTGCGGACGTCGAGCTGGCGAAGTCGCTGTGTCGCACGTGCCCCGTGCGCGGTGAGTGCCTCGCCGGAGCGTTGGAACGCCGGGAGCCCTGGGGTGTCTGGGGGGGCGAGCTGCTGGTCGCCGGGACCGTCGTGGCCCGCAAGCGGCCGCGCGGCAGGCCGCCGAAGTGTTCCTCGGCTGCCTAACAGCCTCTCTGGTTCCTCCTACGTCCCGTCGACTGAAGACCGACCATGCTCCCTTCGAGCCCCCGCCCCCATCGCACTTGTCAGGCGCCAT
>JBBPZH010000014.1:0-35101 GCA_038198965.1 Propionibacteriales bacterium | reverse complement strand
GATGTCGGCGTCTGCTGCTGCGCAGCAGACCCAGATGAAGACCCCCGTCGTGCAGTCCGGCACCCGCAACAACGCGCAGATCCCCCGGGTACAGGTGGCGGGCAAGACCGGCACCGCGAACTCGGCAGCGAACCGGTCGCCGTACGCCTGGATGGTGGCCTTTGCGCCGGCCGACAACCCGCAGGTGGCGGTGGCGGTGCTGATCGAGCAGACCAACGTCAGCCGCAGTGTCATCACCGGTGGCGGGCTCGCCGGTCCGATTGCGAAATCGGTCATGCAGGCGGTGATCAACCGGTGAGCGAGGAGGTGCCGACCACCCTAGGAGACGGTCGGTACGAGCTCGACGGGTTGCTGGGACGCGGCGGGATGGCCGAGGTCCGCAAGGCATCTGACGTCCGGCTCGGCCGAATCGTCGCGATCAAGCGGCTGCGCACCGACCTGGCGAGTGACCCGACCTTCCAGGCACGGTTCCGCCGCGAGGCCCAATCCGCGGCGTCACTCAACCACCCCACGATCGTGGCCGTCTACGACACCGGCGAAGAGCCAGCGCCTGACGTTCCCGGCTTGATGCTGCCGTACATCGTGATGGAGTACGTCGAGGGACGTACGCTCCGCGACATCTTGCGCGACGGCCGCAAGATCCTCCCGCACCGAGCGCTGGAGATTATCTCCTCGGTGCTCACCGCCCTGGACTACAGCCATCGGGCCGGCATCATCCACCGCGACATCAAACCGGCGAACGTCATGTTGACTCCGAGCGGGGACGTCAAGGTGATGGACTTCGGGATCGCCCGCGCTGTGGCCGACACCTCAGCCACGATGACCCAAACGGCTGCGGTGCTCGGCACCGCGCAGTATCTGTCTCCTGAGCAGGCTCGTGGCGAACAGGTCGATGCCCGCAGCGACATCTACTCCACCGGTTGCCTGCTCTATGAGTTGCTGACCGGTCGGCCGCCGTTCGTCGGCGACTCCCCGGTCTCGGTCGCGTACCAGCATGTCCGAGAGGAAGCCCCGCCTCCGTCGCTACTCGACGCCGAAGTGTCCCCCGAGATCGACGCGATCACACTCAAGGCGCTCGCAAAGCCGGTCGCGGACCGCTACCAGAGCGCTGCGGAGATGCGCCGCGATCTCGAGCGCGCACTTGACGGCGGGGCTGTCTTAGCACCCCCCGTCGCCGGAGCCACCGAGCTCGAGACTGAGCACTTCCTCGCCCAGCCGCCGCTCGAACCCGCCGCCACGAGAGTCAACCCCGCTGTCGCCGACACCGAAGACGATGAGCGACGCAGCCGCACCTGGTTGTGGGCAGCCCTGTTGCTACTGCTGGCCGCTGTCGTGGTCGGCGGGCTTATCGTCGTACCGCAGCTGCTGTCGAGCGGCACCACCCAGGCCAAAGTGCCCAATCTTTACAATATGACGGTCGCTGCGGCCCAGCGGAAGCTGCACGATGCCGGTCTGCGCCTCGGAAACCAGCAGCCCGGCTTCAGCACCTCGGTGCAGAAGGGGCACATCCTGCGCCAGCTCACCAATCCAGGGACGCGCGTCGACCAGGGCACCGCGATCAGAGTAGAAGTATCTGCGGGCAACAAGACAGTCCAGATCCCACCCGGCATCGCCAACCTGACCCTCAGCGCAGCGACGCAGAGACTCGAAAAACACCATCTCACCGTCGACCCGCGGCCCGACAACCAAAGCAGCGAGCGCCGCAACGGAGTCACCGGCACCAAGCCGCTGCCCGGCAAGCGCGTCGCCGTCGGCTCTTCGGTCACCGTCTACTACTCAACCGGCTTTGCGACCGTGCCATCCGTCGTCGGTTACCCCCAGCGGCTGGCCATCTCAACGCTGCAGTCCCACCACCTCAGCTACCTCGTCTCGGACACTACGTCTGACCAACCAGCCGGGACGGTGGTGGCCCAACACCCGCCGGAGGGCACGAAAAAGCCGCGTGGGTCGGCGGTCGTGATCGACGTCTCCCTCGGACCGCCACGAACCGTCACACCACCAACGTCGAGCGCTCCGACGACGCCCTCGACCAGCACGCCCACGAGCACGCCCACCAGCGCCGCTACGAGCACGCCTCCGACGACGACGCCCACCAGCACCACTACGAGTCCCACGAGCCCTACGAGTCCCACGAGCCCTACGAGTCCCACGCCTCCACCCACAACGCCGACCACCCCCTAGCCGCCGGTGCCGGTTGGCGGTGGTACGACCGGTGTCGCGTACTGCAGCGCGAGCGGTCCGCCGTACGCCGGCACGCTGATCTGCCGCTCGGTTCGCAGCGCCCACCGCAGGTCGTACGGCGGTCCCACGTAGTCGCGGTAGTTCTGCACGTCCTGGGAGGCGAGCAAGGCGGCGTACATGGGATGCGCCTGTCCAACAGCGACGATCCGGTACGGCGGCGAGTATGGAACGCCCTGCAACACCACGGTGTTGCCCACGCACTTGACGCCGGTCGTGCTGATGATCCGTTGGCCCTGCAGACTGATGCCTTCGGCTCCGCCGGCCCACAGCGCATTGACGACCGCTTGCAGGTCCTGCTGGTGGACCACCAGCAGGTTCGGGTCGGTTCCCGGTGGCACGGATCCACCCAGCGGCGCGTCATCCAGGGTCACCGATAGGCCCGGGCCGGTCAGACCTCGCACGCCGGCGTCGAGGCCGGCCCGAGAGATTGCTCGTTGCAGCTGGCCCCCACGCGCACCCGTCACCTGTCGAGTCAGGCTGTTGACGTCGGCCTCAAGCCCGCGGATCTGACGGCGCAGATCCTGCACGCGGTCGCGCTGCTCCCCAACCAACCCGATCAGGTCGGTATACCGGCCGGGGCGCAGGTCCGTGCCCTGAGCGTTGACCATGCTTGTGGTGGCCAACAAGCCCGCACAGGCGCAAACCGTCGGCACCGCGAGCCGCCAGGCAGCCGGCCGGGGGGTGTCGCGGGCCATGGTCCTCCTCAGTCAGCCGATCCAGCCGGGAAGCCAGTGCTACGCCGAGCTGGGCGGCACAGGTTACGCTAGCCGAAACACCAGCCCCGCCTCTGCGCCTCGATGCGCTCCAGGAGAGACCGCGTGCCCGAGTCCCGCTCTCGCCGCAGAACGGCGTACACCCCGCCGACCGGCGCCAAGCGTGCTGTCGGAATCGGCGGCAGCCGCTGGGTCGCCCCTGCCATGGTGACGTTCTGGGTCTTGGGCCTCACCTGGATCGTGCTGTTCTATCTGGTCCCGGACATGCCCTACCTGCGAGATCTCGGCAACTGGAATCTCGCCGTCGGCATGGGTCTGATCGCGATCGGCTTCGTCTTGTCCACGAAGTGGGAGTGACCCGACTTACACTGCTGTAGTTCTCCACATGCGTTATCCACAGTGTGGACAACATGCGCCCTCTCCTCGACCCGTCAGGCTGTCAGCGCCGCCGTACGCGCAATCGTGAACCCGACGCACGCCACGACGAGGACGCCCATAACCGCAAGCTGAACGGCGGTGCGAGAGCTGCGAGGGGCGTACGCAAAGCCGGCGCCGAGTGCCAGACCGGCAAGGAGCCCGCCGACGTGTGCTTGCCAGGAGATGCTCGGCACGGTGAACGTGATCACCAGGTTGAGGACGAGGAGCACCAGGAGCTGGGAGACGTCGCGGCGTTGGCGCAGGAGGACCACCAGCGCAGCGGCGAACAGGCCGAAGATCGACCCTGAAGCCCCGAGCGAGAAGCTCGTCGTCGGCGCAAAGCAGTAGATCGCGACTGAGCCCACAAGGCCAGAGAGCAGGTAAAGGGCGAGGTAGCGCCAGCGGCCGAGCGCTGACTCTAGAAACGACCCGAAGATCCACAGCCCGATCATGTTCATCGCGATATGGAGGAGCTGCAGGTGCAGAAACGTCGACGTGAACAATTCCCAGTACGCGCCTTCAGCCACCCCCTGCAGATGGGATTGCGGAGGGAACGGCGCGGAGTCAGGCAGCAGACCCGTGACTCGCGTGAAACGCCCTGACATGCCACCGGTCACCGAGGCGACCAGAAACACCGCCACGTTGGCCACGATCAGGCTCACCGTCACGACCGAGGTCGATACGGTGACTTTGCCGCCGAAAGGTGTGCGGGCCGGACGGGTTGACGCGGCACCTTCCCGAACGCAGTCGGGGCACTGAAATCCTACCGAAGCCTGCCGCATGCAGTCGGGGCAAATCGGCCGACCACACCGTTGGCAGGCGATGTAGGTCTCGCGTTGTGGGTGCCGGTAGCAGTGCGGAATCGTGCCGGCGCCATACGTTGACGGGGTGGTCTCACTCACCGCTTGCGCTGCCTCACCTGCTCGTGACCGAAGGCCTCAACGGCGTTCGATCTCGACGCGCTCGAGCACCACATCGTCTTTGGGCCGGTCGCCTCGGCCGGTGGGAGTCTGCGCGATCGAGTCGACGACGTCGCGGCTGGCCTGGTCGGCCGCTTCACCGAAGATCGTGTGGAGGCGGTTGAGATGCGGGGTCGGGCGGACGGTGATGAAGAACTGGGAACCGTTTGTGCCAGGGCCGGCGTTGGCCATCGCCAACAGATACGGCTTGGCAAAGGAAAGATCGGGGTGAAACTCGTCCTTGAACTCATATCCCGGGCCCCCCCGGCCGGTGCCCTCGGGGTCGCCGCCTTGGATCATGAAGCCCTCGATGACCCGGTGGAAGATCAGCCCGTCGTAGAACCGCTCGTGCGAAGGCGACCCGGTCTTGGGGTCCGTCCACTCTCGGGTGCCCTCAGCCAGGTCGATGAAGTTGCGGACCGTGACCGGCGCCTGGTCTGGGAACAGCCGGACCACAACGTCGCCATAGTTGGTCTTGAGCGTTGCGTACACGTCCTGAGCCACCGGTCACCTCATCTGCCCATTTCTGCGAGCCGCCTCGGTCGACGCGGCTCGTCGTCCATCCTTGCACGGCGGTCCGCGCCATCGGCCCAATCCCGACGGTAGGGTCCCGCCCCCGGTGCCCGGCCGAGCGGTCAGTGTAGAGGCGCGGTGAGGGGGTACGGACAGCGCTAGCGTTGACCGGAATCCAAGCCGGATGACTTATGACAAGGAGTGCATCGTGGCGATGCTGAAACGTCGAGATAAGATCGTGGTGACGGCCGAGCAGGAGTCCCCACCCGACAAGCAGACGGCAGCGACCCTGGCCCGGTTACGGATGGGGACGGCGACCGATCAGGCGCTGGCGACGGTGGCGACGGCCTTGCTACCGGCTCTCGCCGAAGCGCGCGACAAGCTGACGCCGGTTGCGGAGCAGGCGATGGTGCAGGGCAAGGTCCGCGGGCGCCAGGCGGCTGCGTTGGGTTTGGCCAAAGGGAGTCAGGCGGCCGCGTTGGGCCTGACCAAGGGCAAGCAGGCCGCGGTTCGATGGGGGATGTTCGAGGAACCTCAGCCCGAGCCTGAGCCTGAGCAAAGCCACAAGCTGCGCAACCTGCTGATCGTGCTCGGTTTGGGTGCCATCGGTGCCGCGGTCTACAAGATGGTCACCGGGCAAGACGCCGACCCCGCATGGACGGCCGGGCGAGACTCGGCCGCAGCCTCGCAGTCGCCGGTGACTTCAGGTTCGGTTCCGGACCCGGGGCACGACAGCGTGCCGTGGGGTGACACGCCGGCCGACGAGATGCCGGGGATGGACCCGAGCGCGGTCGACCCGGTGGTTGCAGACCCAGCAGGTAGCGACCCGCTCGATCACGAGATGCCTGCCACCACGGCTGGGCCGATCGACGGCTCCGGCACAGCCCCGACAGCGCCGCTTGCGTCGCAAGAGTCCAGCGACTCGCCAGTGCCAACCACACCTGATGAGCCGTTGGAGCGGCGCGACCTCTGATCTACGGCGCGCTTCATGAGAGAAGAGCCGAGCGTCAGGTCGCCAACGCGTCCTGGGGCTCGGCTCCTTGCATGGTGCGGCGCACTCGTGCGGTGGCCAGCCGCTCGGCGACGAAGCTGAAAAAAGGCACCGTCCCGAGGAGCAGGACGAGCGCAGCGAACGCGAGCGGAAACCTTGCTCGTCGGGCCAAGTCGGCGGCCGTAACGAGGAAGATCATGTAGAGGAAACCGTGGGCAGTGCCGACGTACATTGCGATGCTGGCGCCCAACGTCTGTGGGGTGCTCCCGTTGGCGGTCCCGTATTTGAGCACCACGCCGGTCGTCAGGACGATCAGGAGCGTCCCGACCAGGTAGGCCATGGCTCGATACCGCAGCAGGGCTCCGCTCACGGAGACCGACCGTATCCCACCGAACCATGAGCAGACTGGGCCGGTGCGTCGCTCACCACGCGCCACCACATGAACCCCACGAAACCAGCGAAGACCCACCATTGGATGGCGTACAGCAGGTTGCGCAGGCCAACCCACCTGGATGCGTCCGGCACCGGCGGGACCACTGCGGGTAGGTGTTCCGGCGGTGAGCTTCTGGACAGCACGACGTACCCGGCGTAGAGATCGCGGTGGACGGAGTTGAGCAGGCTGGCGATCCGGATGCCGTTGGTCACCCGACGCCGGTCGAGGGTGTCGCCGGTGGCCTGGGAGGGTTCCAGAATCCCGCGGACGGTGACCTCTCCAGCCGGTGGCCGGGTCTGCAGGGACTTGCTGGCGCCCCGCACCACCAAGATCATCGACCCGCTCGGGGTGATCAACGGGGTCACCACGGCGTACGCCGCTGGAACACCGGGCAGGCCCCGCACGTAAAGCTGGTCGGTGGCGTCGTACCGTCCTCGCGCGGTAACAGGTTGACCGACCCCGGAAGCCGGAAAGGCGGCGTCAGGTCCCAGCACGCTGTCCAGCTGCGCTGGAGGTTGGTGCAACATCGCAGAGGCGGCGTCGTTTCGGTGTTTGTCGTAAGCCCCGAGTTGCCAGAAACCGAGCGCACCCATCGCCGTCATAAGCGCGAGGGCGATAACGCCGAGACCGAGGGCGCGCGGTGTGAACCACCGACGCATGCCGCCAGTCTGCCAGCGGAGTGGAGACGAAGGGACTCGAACCCTCAACCCCTGCCTTGCAAAGGCAGTGCTCTGCCAGTTGAGCTACGTCCCCGAGAACCGCTCGAGGGGGTGGCTGGATCGCGCGCCGCTAACGTGCCGACTCCACCGGGTCGGTTGCCTCGGCCCACAAATCTGCTTCGTGGCTGTTGGCGCTGTTGAGCTTGTCGAGCACCAGCTTGGCGACAGCACCGGCGAGCGCGGCAGCGAGGAACTTCTTGAGCATGGTGCCCCCATCGGGTGGTGAGCGAGCAGATGACTTGCCGGTGGACCGACGACGGTGGGCCTAAGAGGACTTGAACCTCTGACCTCTTCCTTATCAGGGAAGCGCTCTAACCGTCTGAGCTATAGGCCCCACGAGTCGAGGTCGCCGGGGAAGGCTACCGCATGGTCTGAGGCGCCCAAAACCCTTTGGCCGAGCCATCCGAGCGCCGCTATGGCTACCGCTTGGGGTCCTCGGCAAGCGTCACTTCGATACCGCCGAGAAGTGATGCGGCCATGTTGTAGAGGAAGGCTCCCAGCGTCGCGAGTGCCGTTATCAGCACGACGTCGAGTGCCGCGATGAGCATCGTCAGCCCAAGCACGCGCTGCGTGCTGACATAGTCGTTGATGTTGAAAGCCGTCGACGGGTCTTGGTTGAGCACCGACTGAATCGACTGGTTGACATGGTCCCAGAGCCCGGCGGCGGACAGCACCGACATGATGAGGAACACGGCGACCACACACATGATGCCGAAGGCGATGGACAGCAGGAACGCTGTCTTTGCCACCGACCAGGGGTCGATCCGCACCATCCGCAACCGAGCGCGGCGCACGGTCCGTCCCTTCGCTGCCGTGCTGGGAGCGACGGGAGCTTGCGGCTGCGCCACCGGCCGCCGGTTTGTTGGTGCCGAAGGAGCCGTTGCGGGCGGTGCGGTCGCGGGAGGCGCCGAACGGACCGCTCCGTCCCGGTTTTGCGGCTGTACCGGTCCGCTGGCCGGCGCGGGCACTTGCCGCGGTGATGGCGTGGGGGACGCGGGCTGGCGTCCCTGCTGCTTCTCACCTGCGTAGGCCGGTACGCCCATTGGCGGCGTCGGGTTGTCCACCGTCATCGAGGTCTTGCGCAGCGACCGGCGAGGAACAATCGGTTGGTCGGCACCGGAGTTGCTCATTGGGGCTCGTCTTTCGGCGGTTGAGTCGTCGGTACGCCGTCAGGCGAGGCGCCTTCGATCGTCGGGTCAGCCGCTGGCGGCGCCACCGGCTGGGATTGGCTTTCGTCAGGGCTCGAAGCACCAAGCACCGCATCGACCTCCCGCTCAGCATTGCGGGCGATGGCGACGACGCTGTCGGCGCCAGCGACCTGCACGAACCTCACGCCCATGGTGTCACGTCCCTTCGCCGGAACCCCGGCAGCCGATGAGCGAGTCACCTGCCCGCTCGCGCGTACAGCCATCACCTCGTCGCTGTCGACGACCACCATTGCCCCAACCAAGGAGCCGCGATCGTCGACGAGGCGCATTGCCTTGATGCCAAAGCCGCCTCGGCCTTGCACGCGGTACTCCGACACCTTCGTGCGCTTGGCGTAGCCACCATCGGTGACTGTAAAGACGTAACGCTGGTGGCCGGGCGCACCGTCGCCGGCCTCGGTAGAGATCACCGACATCGACAACAGCTCATCACCTGGCCGGAACTTCATGCCGGTCACTCCCGACGTCGCTCGCCCCATCGGGCGAAGCTGAGTGTCATCGGCGCGGAACCGAACGGACTGGCCCTTTCTGGACACCAGCAGCAGATCGTCCTCGGCGGTGACGAGCTCGGCGCCGATCAGCTCGTCGTCGTCCTCGCGGAAATTAATGGCGATAACCCCCGCCTGGCGTGGTGAGTCGTAGTCGCTGAGGCGGGTCTTCTTCACATATCCCCGGCGCGTCGAGAGCACGAGATACGGCGCTGAGCCGTAGTCGCGGATGTCGAGCACCTGCGCGATCTGCTCGTCCGGTTGGAACGACAACAGGCCGGCCACGTGGCTGCCCTTGGCGTCGCGCGCGGAGTCCGGCAGATGATAGGCCTTGGTGCGGTAGACCCGGCCGGCAGTCGTGAAGAAGAGCAGCCAGTGATGGTTTGTTGAGGCGAAGAAGTGCTCGACGAGGTCGTCGCCCCTCAGCGCGGCCCCCCGCACTCCCTTGCCGCCACGCTTTTGCAGTCGGTAGAGATCGGCCTTGGTGCGTTTGGCGTAGCCGCCCCGGGTAATCGTCACGACGATGTCTTCGTCGGGGATGAGATCTTCCATCGACAGATCGCCGTCGGCGGCGATGATCTGGGTGCGACGGTCGTTGCCGTAGCGGTCGACGATTGCTGCCAGTTCCGTACTGACGATGGTTCGCTGCCGCGACTCACTGGCCAAGATGTCCTCGAGGTCGGAGATCACCCGCTCGAGCTCACCGAGGCGGTCGACGATGGCCTGGCGTTCGAGCGCCGCGAGCTTCCGCAGCTGCATGTCGAGGATCGCTCGAGCCTGCAGCTCGTCGATGTCGAGCAGTGCCATCAACCCGCCGCGTGCTTCTTCCACCGTCTGGCTACGCCGGATCAGCGCGATGACCTCGTCGAGGGCATCCAGCGCCTTCACCAGGCCGCGATAGATGTGCGCCTCTTCTTCGGCCTTGCGAAGGCGGTAACGAGTGCGGCGCTGGATGACGTCGATCTGATGATCGATCCAGTTCGCCACGAACGAATCAAGGCTCAATGTCCTGGGCACGTCGTCGACGAGAGCGAGCATGTTGCAGTTGAAGTTCTCCTGCAGCTGGGTGTGCTTGTAGAGATTGTTCAGGACCACGCGGGCGACAGCGTCGCGCTTGAGGACCACGACCAGCCGCTGGCCAGTGCGCGACGACGAGTCGTCGCGCACATCGGCAATACCTTGAACGCGCCCGGAGTCCGCGAGCTCGGCGATCTTCAACGCAAGGTTGTCGGGGTTGACCTGATACGGCAGCTGGGTGATGACGAGCGTCGTGCGGCCACGCGAGTCTTCCTCTATCTCGATGATGGCCCGCATGGTGACCGCGCCGCGACCAGTGCGGTAGGCCTGATCGATGCCCTGCCGGCCAACGATGAGTGCGCCCCTCGGAAAATCGGGTCCCTTGATCCGCTCGAGCAGCGCGTCCAGCAGCTCCTCCTTGGTCGCCTCGGGATTGGCGAGGGCCCATTGCACGCCGTCTGCCACCTCGCGCAAATTGTGCGGTGGGATGTTCGTCGCCATGCCGACGGCGATACCGGCGGATCCGTTGACGAGCAGGTTGGGGAACCGGGCGGGCAGGAGCACCGGCTCTTGGGAGCGCCCGTCATAGTTCGGGCGGAAATCGACGGTGTCCTCGTCGATGTCACGCACCATCTCCATCGCGAGCGGCGCCATCTTGCACTCGGTGTAGCGCATGGCGGCGGCTGGGTCGTTACCCGGCGAACCGAAGTTCCCTTGTCCGGAGACCAGGGGTGCCCGCATCACCCATGGCTGACTCAGTCGCACCAACGTGTCGTAGATCGCGGTGTCTCCATGCGGGTGGTATTGCCCCATGACGTCGCCGACGACGCGTGAGCACTTGGAGAAGGCTCGGTCGGGACGGTAGCCGCCGTCGTACATCGCATAGAGAACCCGCCGGTGCACGGGTTTCAGCCCATCGCGGACGTCGGGAAGTGCCCGACCCACGATCACGCTCATGGCGTAGTCGATGTAGGACCGCTGCATCTCGGTCTGGAGCTCGACCGGTTCGATGCGTCCCCCCGGTCCGTCGGGGGCGATGGTGGTGTCGTCAGTCACGAGGAGTTGGTCCTTGCGTGTCGAGCCCGCCCACTCGGGCTGTCGGCCGGAAAGGTCAGATGTCTAGGAACCGGACGTCTTTGGCGTTGCGCTGGATGAAGGACCTGCGCTGCTCGACGTCTTCCCCCATAAGCACCGAGAACGTCTCGTCGGCCTGCGCTGCGTCGTCGAGTGTCACTTGGAGAAGCAGCCGGTTGTCGGGATCCATTGTGGTGTCCCACAGTTCGTGGTCGTTCATCTCGCCCAAGCCCTTGTAGCGCTGGATCGGCCCGTCCTTGGGCAATCTGAGTCCATTCATGCGGCCCGCCTCAAGGAGTGCGTCTCGTTCGAGATCGGAGTACGCCAGATCGTGAGCGGCGTTGGTCCACTTGATCTTGAACAGCGGCGGCTGCGCCAAATAGACGTGGCCGTGCTCGATCAACGGCCGCATGAACCGGAACAACAACGTCAACAGCAACGTGGAGATGTGCTGTCCGTCGACGTCGGCGTCGGCCATCAAGACGAGCTTGCCGTAGCGCAGCTTCGCGATGTCGAAATCGTCGTGGATGCCGGTGCCCAAGGCGGAGATGATGGCCTGCACCTCTGTGTTGGCCAGCACGCGGTCGATCCGTGCCTTCTCGACGTTGAGGATCTTGCCGCGGATGGGCAAGATCGCCTGGATCCTCGGGTTGCGGCCGCCTTTGGCGGAGCCGCCAGCCGAGTTGCCCTCGACGATGAACAGCTCGCACTCATCGGGGTTGGTGGATTGGCAGTCAGCCAGCTTGCCCGGCAGGCCGGGACCTCCGAGCAGCCCTTTGCGGCTCCGTGCCAGGTCGCGCGCCTTACGAGCCGCCATGCGAGCAGTTGCCGCCGCGATCGACTTGCGAATCACATCGCGTCCCTCGCCCGGGTTCTTTTCGAACCACTCACCCAACTGGTCGTTGACGACCTTCTGGACGAACGACTTGGCCTCGGTGTTGCCGAGCTTGGTCTTGGTCTGCCCCTCGAACTGAGGCTCAGCGAGCTTGATCGACACGATCGCCGTGAGTCCCTCACGGACGTCGTCACCGGACAGCCGGTCCTCGCGCCTCTTGATCAGTCCCCATTCCTCCGCCCAGCCGTTGACCGTAGAAGTCGAAGCGGAACGAAAACCCTCCTCGTGGGTTCCCCCTTCGTGCGTGTTGATGGCATTGGCGAACGTGTGGACCGATTCGGTGAAGGTCGAATTCCATTGCATTGCGACTTCGAGGCTCATGCTGGCCGAGGCATTCGCCGCTTCAAAGGCAATGATGCTTTTGTGGATCGGCTGTTTCGTCGAGTTCAGGTGTTTCACGTAGTCGACGAGCCCGTCCGCGTAGCAAAATCGACGCTCGATCCCACCGGACCGATCAGGTCGAATGCCGTCAGGTCCGCCGTCGACGGCCGGATCTACCGTCTGATCGGCGACCGCCTCAGCGATACCCGCCGCTCGTTCTGGTCGATCGTCGCGAACGATGAATTGGAGGCCCTTGTTGAGAAATGCCATCTCGCGAAAGCGTGAGGCAAGCGTCTCAAAGGAATGGTCCGTCGTCTCGAAGATGTCGGCGGACGGCCAATACGTGATGGTCGTTCCGGTCTCCTGTGTTGGCTCGTGGCGCTCGAGCGGACCGTCGGGAACGCCGTAGGTAAACGATTGCGTCCAGCGGTAGCCAGCGTTCTTGACGTCGACGATCAGCCGCTTGCTGAGCGCATTGACGACCGACGAGCCAACTCCGTGGAGGCCGCCGGAAACCTTGTAGCCACCTTCGCCGAACTTGCCACCGGCGTGCAGCTCCGTGAGTACCAAGGTGACCGCTGGCACACCCTCGGTGGGGTGAATCCCAGTCGGAATACCACGGCCGTTGTCGACGACGCGAACGCCGCCGTCGCCGAGCAGCGTGACCTCGATCAGGTCGCAGCAGCCGGCAAGGGCCTCGTCCACCGCGTTGTCGACAATCTCGGTAACCAGATGATGCAACCCTCGCTCCCCCGTGGAGCCGATGTACATGCCCGGACGCTTTCGGACCGCTTCAAGCCCCTCAAGGAGGGTGATGGCGGAGGCGTCATAGGAAGTGACGTCGTGCTGAGGGACGATTCCGCAGTTAGCAACCGTGTTGCTGGTCACCTCGGAGTCAGACGTCACGCGGCGGAGCCTCCAGTCGTACGCCGAGCCGCCTGGGCGGTGACTCGTCGAGCGGGCTGAGAGACAGCGCAATGGGCCGGTCTCAGCACAAAGGCCGCTCGTCTCGGATGCCTGGACGTAACCAAAATACGACTCCAGGCGTCCGGTTGAGATCGCGCGGCCCGTGGCTTCCAGTATAGGCGAGGCAGCCGCATTCATCGCCACATCGTCCCCAGCCAGCCTGGCGAACGTGGCCACGAAGCGGCATCAGCGCCCCGTGACCCGCTCTTGCAGCGCTTGGGAGGCTTTCAGAAAGGTCCCCCATAACTCGGCTCCGCGGGTGGCTGCTGGACCGGTAGTGGGCTTGCGCTGGGCGCCCGGATTGCCGAGGCAGCCGCGGCGAACTGGCTTCGAGCCTCAGCCATAGGTATCCCTTGGTCCGCGCCCCCCACGAACTGTTCGCCTGCCGCGCCGCCACGATGGAGCCTCCGGCCCGTGCACCTCGATGCGCTCCACGGCGCCGTGGCCCAGCTCCTCGTTGAGCCGGCGTACCACCGTTGGAGCAAGGATCCGCAGCTGCGTCGCCCACGCCGTGGACTCGGTTCGCACGCTTACCACCCCATCGTCGTAGCGCTCGGGCAGGCAGTGACTCGCGATGTCGGTGCCGACGATTGCAGCCCACTGGGTGAACAGACTGTGTACGGCAATTTCGGTCTGCCATCCGCTCTCGGTGACAAGTTTGTCGACCAGCGGCCCCACCAGGGCGGGGTCCCTGGCGTCCGGGAAAGCGCCCGACACCTGCGGCTCCCCGCGGCGGGATCGCCGCTGGGGATCCCCTCCGGCGCGGCGTCGGGCCAGCCCGCGCCGCGCCGACGCCACCGAACGGGCCAAGGCGCGGCCGGTCGGATCGTGTCGGCCGGCGTCTGGTGAACCGTCAGACATTTCGCACCCCACCATCGCGGACGTCGAACCGGTGGCCGGACAGATCCTCCGGGACGTCGGCAGCTACCGCCGCCGTGACCAGCACCTGCTCGGCGTCTGACACCACCGATGCCAGCCGCTCGCGCCGCAGGTCGTCGAGCTCGGCGAAGACGTCGTCAAGCACGAGAACGGGGTCGTCACCGTCAGCACGCAGGAGCTCGAACGCCGCCAATCGCAGGGCCAACGCGTACGACCAAGACTCGCCATGACTGGCGTAGCCCCGAGCCGGCATGTCACCCAGCGTCAGCGTGAGGTCGTCGCGATGCGGTCCGACGAGGCTGACTCCGCGCTCGAGCTCCTCCGGGCGCCGAGCGGCCATCTCGTTGAGGAGCGCCTCGCGAAGCTCGGCACGACTCCAGCGTGTCCCCGGCTGCTCCGACATGCCAGAGAGTGGGGCCGAGCTTTGATAGGCGATCGCCACGGCGTTGCCACCGACCGGCTTTGGAGTCGCCTGCGCAACCTTGGAGTAGTACGCCGCCACGTGCGGTCTGAGCTCATCGACAAGGCCCAATCGACCGACTAAGAGTTCGGCGCCGGACTGAGCCAAGTGCGCATCCCACACCTCGAGCGTTGCCAAGCTCCCGTCCCCTTGGCCTCTGGCGCGACCAGCTGTCTTCAGCAGCGAGTTGCGCTGACGAACCACGCGGTCGTAGTCGGCACGCACCGCGGCGAAGCGAGGCTGTCGAGCCACGAGGAGAGTGTCGAGGAACCGGCGGCGGGAGCCGGGGTCACCCTTGACCATGTCGAGGTCACTCGGCGAAAACACCACAGTGCGCAATATTGACAACGCCTCACGCGGCCGGACGAACGCTCCGCGATTGAGACGCGCCCGGTTGGCACCTCCGGGATTGATCTCTAGCTCGATGACCGCTTCGCGGTCGGCGCGTTGCACCGTTGTGCGGACGATGGCGTGTTCGGCACTCGTCCTGACCAATGGGGCATCGGTCGCGACCCGATGCGAGGACTGCGTCGCGGCGTACTCGATCGCCTCAACCAAGTTTGTCTTGCCTTGGCCGTTGGGACCGACGAACGACGTCACCCCACGGGTCAGTGTGATGTCGACATGTCGATAGGATCGGAAGTCAGTCAGCGACAAAGCGCGGACATGCACGCGAGCTCAGTGCCCAGGGACGTCCGCTGACGGTGTCGCGCTCGGGCCACCACCAGCGCGCACCGCGTGGCCACCGAACTGGTTGCGCATCGCGGCCACGGCTTTCATCGCAGGTGAGTCGTCTTGACGGGAGACGAATCGAGCGAAAAGCGCCGCCGTGATGGCGGGCAGCGGGACAGCGTGGTCAATGGCCGCCTCGATGGTCCACCGGCCCTCGCCGGAGTCCTCGGCATATCCGGAGATGTGCCCAAGGTGTGCATCGTCGTCAAGCGCGGCGACCAACAAGTCGAGCAGCCAGGACCGGATCACCGTGCCCTGTCGCCAAGACCGGAACACTTCGGTGACGTTGTCGACGATTTCCATGGCCTCGAGCAGTTCCCAGCCCTCGGCGTAGGACTGCATGATGCCGTACTCCATGCCGTTGTGGACCATCTTAGAAAAGTGGCCAGCACCCACCTTGCCGGCGTGCGCGAAGCCGAATTCGCCCTCGGGCTTCAAGGAGTCAAAGGCTGGCTGCACCTTTGCCACGTCGGCCGCGTCCCCACCGCACATAAGCGCGTAGCCGTTGTCGAGTCCCCAAATGCCCCCGGACACGCCGCAGTCCACAAAGCCGATGCCTCGCTGGCTGAGCTCATCGGCGTTGACGGTGTCATCTGTCCACCGGGAGTTGCCACCGTCGACGACGACATCACCCTCTGCCAGGAGCACACCGAGCTCCCGAATGGTGCTCTGTGTTGCTTCGCCGGCGGGCACCATGACCCAGACCACTTTCGGTGCCGGCAGAGCCGCGACAAGCTCTTCAAGGCTGGACACGTCACTGATGTCAGGGTTTCGGTCAAACCCGACCACAGTGTGACCGTCGCGGCGCAATCGTTCGCGCATATTACCGCCCATCTTGCCCAGCCCCACCATGCCGATGTCCATTGCGGTGTCCTTTCGCGAGTTGCGGGTCAGCCTTGCATGCGCAACGGCATGAGCAAGTAGCGGAAGTTCAGATCCGGTTGGTCTTCGGATCCCGGCAGGCTGGTGAACGCAGCCGGTCGAGCAGGCTGGGTCATCGATACGTGCACCAGTGGACCCGGGATGGCGCCGAGACCGTCAAGCAGGTAGGTCGGGTTGAAGCCGATCGAGATGTCACCACCAGAGACCACCGCTTCGAGTGACTCTGAGGCCTGCGCCTCCTCACCGTTGCCGGCTTCCAAGGTCACCCTGCCCTCGCTGAAGCCGAGTCGGATCGGGGTGTTGCGCCCAGCCACCAGCGAAACCCGCTTGACGGAGTCGACAAGTTCCGTCACGTCAACTTGGGCAATCACATCGGAGGTGTTCGGGAAGAGCTGCCGGACGTTGGGAAAAGCTCCGTCGATCAACCGCGTTGTCGTCCGACGGGTTCCACCTGAGGCTGCCGCCTCGAACCCGATGAGCCCCTCGCTGGACCCGTCGGTGCCGAGCGCCACGTCGATCGTGGTTCCGGAGGTCATCGACCGGGCGGTCTCGGCGAGCACTCGGGCCGGGACCAGCGCTGTCACGCTTACATCAGGTGTGGCGGGTTGCCAGCTGAGCTCTCGCAAACTGAGCCGGAACCTGTCAGTCGCGAGGAGCGCGACCTTGTCGCCGTCGATCTCCACCTTTACACCGGTCAGCACGGGAAGCATGTCGTCTCGGCCTGCTGCCGTGACCGCTTGACCGACAGCGGCGGCGAAGGTGTCCGCGTCGATCGACCCGGCGGTCGGTGGCATCTCCGGAAGCGAGGGGTAGTCCTCCACCGGCATGGTCTGCAGGCTGAAGCGCGAGCTTCCGCAGGCCACGGTCAACTTCGCTCCGTCGACGACGATGTCGATAGGTCGATTCGGTAGTGAACGTGAAATGTCGGCAAGTAGCCGACCTGAAACCAGTGCCTTCCCCTCGTCTGCTATGTCCGCCGGCAGGGTCACCGTTGCTGACGTCTCGTAGTCGAACCCGCTCAGCGATAACCCATCGTGTTTGGTGTCGACGAGGACCCCCGAGAGTTGCGGCAGCGTTCCTGGCCGGGTGGGGATGCTCCGCGCGGTCCAAGCGACGGCCTCGGCGAAGACGTCGCGCTCGACTCGAATCTTCACAACGCCGTCCCTTTCTCTACTCGCGTCGTTGGCATCTTGTCACTCCCACTCTGCCGGGTCTGACGCCGGGCACTCATGCCCGCACGAGCGGCAACCGCCAGCCCGGTAGACACTGCGAGTTGTCCCCAGACCGTGCCCGGCATTGATTGTGTTGGCAACTCACGTCATAAGAGATGTCGTCGTATGCGTAGCACCGGTGGAAACTGTGGACGGACCCCATGAGTGCAGGTCACAACGGTCGTTGTCGAAACACGCGCGGTGTTGACAACTCGAGGGCAACTGTTCGGCACCGTGCATGGGACGCTGGCAAACGGAACCTCGACGGCTGCTTCCCTCAGGGGCGTGGGTAATGCGCCGAGATATCCACAGGGTTGTCCCCACGCTGTGTGGAGGGATTTCGGACGCCGACACAATTCCCTCGGTCACTGGGAGCGGGCCTGTTGCTTGATGCGGTTGGTGAGCTCGCGGACCTGGTTGTAGACGCTACGTCGCTCGGCCATGAGCTGCCGGATCTTCCGGTCGGCGTGCATCACGGTCGTGTGGTCACGGCCACCGAACTGCTGCCCGATCTTCGGCAGCGACAAGTCGGTCAGCTCGCGACAGAGGTACATGGCGATCTGCCGGGCCGTTACCAGGACTCTGCTACGGCTGATGCCGCACAGGTCGTCGATCGACAAGCCGAAGTAGGCTGCGGTCTGCGCAATGATCAGCGCCGCCGTGATCTCCGGTTCACCGCCCTCGGGGATCAAATCTTTCAAGACGATCTCGGCCAACGTAAGGTCGACGGCTTGCCGATTGAGGCTGGCGAACGCCGTCACCCTGATGAGGGCTCCTTCGAGCTCTCGGATGTTGGTCTGGATCTTGCTCGCGATGAACTCCAAGACGTCGGGTGGTGCGGTCAGCCGCTCGGTCGCAGCCTTCTTGCGCAAGATGGCGATTCTCGTTTCCAGGTCTGGCGGCTGCACATCGGTGATCAGGCCCCATTCGAATCGGTTCCGCAGCCGGTCCTCGAGAGCAGCCAGCCGTTTTGGCGGACGGTCTGAGGTGATCACAAGCTGTTTGTTCGCATTGTGCAGCGTGTTGAAGGTGTGGAAGAACTCCTCCTGCGTCTGGATTTTTCCTTCCAAGAACTGGATGTCGTCGATCAGCAGGACGTCGACATCACGATAACGACTGTGGAAACCGGCCGCCCTGTCGTCGCGGATGGCGTTGATGAAGTCGTTGGTGAACTCTTCGCTGCTGACATAACGGACGCGTGCCCCGCTGAAGAGACTGCGGACATAATGACCAATGGCGTGCAGCAGATGCGTCTTGCCCAACCCTGACTCGCCGTAGATCAGCAACGGGTTGTATGCCTTACCCGGTGCCTCGGCGACGGCCACCGCTGCCGCATGCGCGAAGCGGTTCGATGACCCGATGACAAACGTCTCGAACACGTACTTGGGGTTGAGCCTGGCCTCACGGGCGCCGGTGCTGGTGGTGGCGGCTGCGGTAGGCGATGGAGTCATGGCCGCCGCATTGGCGGCTATCGGGTTGGTCTTCGACGCGATGAGGTCTGGATCGCTCTCCATGAGGTCGTCGTCGTCACCGAGAGTCGGGTCGACCGTCACCGCCAGTCTTACCGTGCGGCCTAATGACCGGCTCAGCCCGTCTTCCAGGCGAGGACGGAGCCGGTTCTCGAGCTGCGAGCGAGTGAAATCGTCAGGGACGGCAACGATGGCGGTGCTCTCGTGCAGCGTGACCGGCCGCGAGGCTGACAGCCAGGCACGGTGACTGGCGGGCAGGTCGTTAACCAAGAGACTCCAAGCAGACGCGAGGGTGGCGACCTTGGTCATTTCGATGAGCACCCGTTCCTTTGTCCTAAGCTCGAGCAACTTGATCCACACAGTTGTCCACAAGCTGTGCATAGTGCTGTCACTGCCCGAGGTGCCGGATCCGGCGGGGAAACCTGGTGCGCGGGGGACGCTAACAAGACTTCGACGCGGACTTCAAGCGCTCGTCCACAGGCGAGCGGGCAATTCCTCGACAGCCCGGCGAGTCGAACGGCGTGTCGGCTTGCCTCCGACACGGGATCGTGGTCGCCGACATTCGCCATCCGCAGAACCTGGCCGCTCGGCCGGCCGCGTGCACCAATCAGGCGATGACGTCGAGGCTGGTCAACACGGTTTGACCTCATCTGAGCGGGCACGTACCTTGGCAGTGGCCGATCTCGGGCGTCGCGGTTGCCGCACCAATCGACTGCTTGACCAGGTTGCGGATGTCGCCGCTGACCGCCGTGCGAGGATGAGCATCAGTCCATTTGCCCGGAGTCCGGGTTCTTGCCAGCTTGAGTGTGGGAGTCACCTGTTGTGAGTAAGCGGACGTTTCAGCCCAACAACCGCCGACGGGCGAAGACACATGGGTTTCGACTTCGCATGCGTACTCGTGCCGGCCGAGCCATCCTGGCCGGGCGCCGCCGCAAGGGCCGTAACCGGCTCGCCGCCTGAGCCGCACGCTGTCTTCATGCTCCCCCGGGCTCGCCGGCTACGATCCGGCGCTGACTTCTCGGCCGTCATTCGCGGCGGCCGTCGGTGCTCGACCTCTCTGCTCAGCGTCTCTTCGTCTCCCGACGCCACCTCGCCGGCACGTGTCGGCGTGGTGGTCAGCAAAGCAGTTGGCACCGCAGTGGTTCGTAACCGAGTGAAACGTCGACTCCGCGCACTGCTTCACCAGCGCTCGCTCGACATGGGCGGGCACCTGGTGGTCCGAGCGTTTCCAGCGGCAGCAGCGGCCGGCTTCTCCGAGCTGGGTCGAGACCTCGACCTTTGCTTGCAACGCTTGGCCGGATCCCCGGCATGAAGTACCTCCTGGTCGGGCTTTTGAAGGCGTACCGCCTAGTCGTCAGCCCGCTGTACGGACAGGTGTGCCGGTATCACCCGTCCTGCTCGGCGTACGCCCTCGACGCAGTGACGCAGTACGGTGCCGGCCGCGGTGTGTGGCTCGCCGTACGCCGGCTCGCGCGGTGTCATCCATGGTCGAGCGGCGGGTACGACCCGGTGCCGTTGACTTTCCGATGGACGCGTGGCGTCGTGCGACGTGAGGAGACGCTTTCGTGAGCTTTTTGCTTGGCATCGGCACCACCATCATGAAGCCGCTGTACTACCTGACGTCTGGCATTCTCGTCGTCTTTCATTCGTTGTTTCATCGTGTTCTGTCGTTCGACGAGGGCATCTCATGGGCGCTTTCGATCATCAGTCTGACGGTCGTGATCCGCACCTTGTTGATCCCGCTCTTCGTTAAGCAGATCAAGAGCAGCAGAAACCTGCAGCTGTTGCAGCCCAAGGTGAAAGAGCTGCAGAAGAAGTACGGACACGACCGCGAGCGGCTGACGCAAGAAACGATGAAGCTGTACAAGGAGACGGGTACCAACCCGCTCGCCTCGTGCCTCCCGCTCCTGCTGCAGATGCCGATCTTCATCGCCCTGTTCCGCACCCTCAACTATGCGGCGCATAGCCAAACCGAAGGCTTCTTGTCACAGGCCGACGTCAGCTCCCTCAGCCAGTCCACGATTTTCAACGTCGCCAAGATCTCCCAGTCGTTCAGGAGCGCTCCGGTCGACTGGCCATGGGCGTGGAATGGCACGCAGTGGCTCACGGCATTCCTGGTTGTGCTGATGACTGTCACGACCTTCACCACGCAACGGCAGTTGATGCGCAAAAACATGCCGCCGGCCGCACTTACCGGTCAGTACGCGCAGCAGCAGAAAGTCTTGTTGTACGTCCTGCCAATCGTGTTCGCGGTGGGCGGGATCGCTTTTCCGGTGGGCGTGCTGCTGTACTGGTCGACGTCCAACCTCTGGACCATGGGCCAGCAGTTTTATGTGATCCGAAACAATCCGACCCCCGGAACTCCAGCCTTCGAAGCAAAGCAAGCGCGCATTGCGGCCAAGCACCCGAAGACGCCGGCAGCGCCCGACTCTGCTTCGGCAGCTAAGGGGGAGGCATCAGCGGTGCCTCCGCCCCAACCACCATCTCGAGTGCAGCCCAAGCGGCAGTCTCGCAGCCAACGACGAACGGGATAACAGTGTCCGTGTGCATGCCAGTGCGAAAGCGGCAACCACAGTGATTGAAGCGAACACTGGTACGGCTGAGTCCGCTGCGCCGCCCCAAGACCCTGACGCCCAGTCTCAACCGGAAGCGGCCGCCCCGCCGGCGCGCGATTTGGAAACTGAGGGCGACATCGCCGCGGACTATCTGGAAGAGCTCCTCGACATCGCCGACCTGGACGGTGACATCGACATGGACGTCGAGGCCGATCGAGCGGCGGTTTCCATCGTCGGAGATGGCTTGTCAGCTCTGGTGGGCTCCGAGGGCAAGGTCCTCGACGCGCTCCAAGAGTTGACCCGGCTTGCGGTCTACCGCGAAACCAGTCAGCGTTCCCGACTGATGCTCGACATCGGCGGCCACCGGAACCAGCTCAGGGAGCGCCTGATCGCCTTGGCCCGGGAGGCATCTGAAGAAGTGCAGGATTCGGGCGAAGCGGTCAAGTTGACGCCGATGACGGCCTTTGAGCGCAAGGTCGTCCACGATGCCGTCGCCGAGAAGGGCTTGCGCAGCGAGTCGGAGGGCGTAGACCCCACCCGTTGCGTCGTCATATTCCCAGCCAGCTAATTCACCCGGGTGCCGGTTCCTTATGAAACTCCGCCGCATCCCAGTCTCCTCGTCGAAATCTTCGGCAGCCGCGTCGACGCCGCGCATCGCTACGCCGAATGCCTTGCCACGACGGCGGTGGAGCGGGGACTGATCGGTCCGCGAGAGACAGATCGGATTTGGAGTCGACACATCCTGAACTGCGCTGCAATCGCACCAGCGTTCACCCATGGCTCGTCGGTATGCGACCTCGGTTCGGGAGCCGGATTGCCGGGGGTGGCTCTCGCATTGTGCCGACCGGACCTCCGCCTGACACTGGTCGAGCCGTCGGGACGTCGGGTTGCCTTTCTGAATCTGGTCACCTCAATTGTGGCGATTCCGATTGAAGTAGTAAGGGCAAGGGCTGAGGAGCTTCACGGATCTCGAGACTTCGACTACGTGACAGCCCGTGCGGTAGCCCCGCTGTCCCGGCTCGTGGCATGGGCGATGCCGCTTTGCGTACCGGGCGGAGAGTTGATCGCGATGAAAGGTGCCTCCGCGCCCAACGAGGCAGCGGCCGCAAGCCCGGTGATGCGACGGCTCGGCGCCGCAGAGCCGAAATTCGAGTGCTTCGGCAAGGGCGTCGTTACACCAGAAACGCGAGTCGTGCGGATACAGTCGCAGCGAGGTTGACGGCCCGACCGAAAGGTCCCTCCAGACGTGCAGACATCGACGCCGTCGGGGCTCGGGTGGCCAGAACAGCTTCCCCCCTCGGCAGCCCCGGGCCTGGGATGGCCGAGGCAGGAAGCATCCCGCGGGTTCCCCAGGGAACGCCTCGCCGTTTCACACCGAACAGCAAAGACGGTGGAGTGGCGTTCCGGTGGGGGGGCGCTCGCTCCCGTTCGCACCGTGCCGAGCGAGGGCTCGAACGAGCCCGAGGCCGAGACGGCGGAACTCATGCCGGACGAGCGCCAAGCCAGTAAGCCCGCACTTGGCGCCCAAGCGGCTGCTGTATCGGCGCCACGGCGGAGCTCGGCAAGGGTGCTTGTCGTAGCGAATCAAAAGGGTGGGGTCGGCAAGACCACCACCGCTGTGAACGTGGCCGCCGCGTTGGCCGTGAGCGGCCGACGCGTCTTGCTCATCGACCTTGACCCGCAAGGCAACGCATCGACCGCTCTGGGGGTCGAGCACGCTGAGGGGACTCCGGGCAGCTACGAGGTGCTCACGGGAACTCTGGAACTGAGTGACGTTCGCGTCGAGTGCCCTGCGCTCCCACGCCTGTTCGTCGTTCCGGCGTCAATCGATCTGGCCGGAGCAGAGATCGAGCTTGTGACACTGCAGAATCGTGAATCGCTCCTGAAGCGGGCGCTCGACCGACATCTCGGTATCGGCGATGCACAAAGCACCGACGCGGCCGACCGCTACGACTACGTATTCGTCGATTGTCCACCGTCCCTTGGCCTGTTGACCGTCAATGCGCTCGCCGCAGGGCAAGAGTTGCTTGTCCCGATTCAGTGCGAGTACTACGCCCTCGAGGGCTTGAGCCTGCTGTTGCGCACGATTGAGACGGTTCGCGCGCATGTCAATCGTGACCTGCGCGTTGGGGCAATCCTTCTGACGATGTACGACGCGCGCACACGCCTTGCCGCCGGCGTCGCCGATGAAGTACGCAAACACTTTGGTCCGCTGGTGCTGCAGACCACGATTCCGCGCTCGGTTCGGATATCCGAGGCACCCAGCTATGGGCAGACCATGCTGACCTACGACCCTGACTCGATCGGGTCCCGAGCGTATCTCGCAGCGGCGGATGAGTTGATTCGTCAAGAGGAGGCGACCACATGACGACACGACGTGGCTTGGGCCGAGGGCTGGGCGCGCTAATCCCGCCGGCAGCACCCCCATCGGCTGTGCCGGAACCCGATCCAGCGGATGATCCCTGGGCACGGTCAACCGTTGACCCGGACGGCCCCTATGGCGATGTGCCGGAGACAAGAAGCACAGTTGCCATACCGCCCGCTAGAGATGCTGAAGACAACCTGTCCGGAAGTCGCCTGGAGGACGTCAACAGATTCGCACTCCGCTCGGGCGACAGCGTGCACGTCGGCGCGATGTTGCAATCGGAGACGTCAGCCACGGCGTCATTAACACCGCATGATGACTCCATCGGCGCGTACTTCGCCGAGGTGCCGATCGGCGATATTCGTCCGAACCCGCGTCAACCCCGCGCAGATTTCGACGAGGACGCGCTCGTGGAGCTGGCCGAATCCGTCTTGATGGTGGGCGTTCTACAGCCGGTCGTGGTACGGCAGACCTCTGCTGGGACCTACGAGCTCGTGATGGGTGAGCGACGCTGGCGAGCGGCCAAAAGAGCTGGACTCGACACCATTCCCGCCATCGTGCGGGCAACTCCGGACGGCGATTTGCTGCGAGACGCCCTCCTGGAGAACCTGCATCGTGCCGATCTCAATCCCCTCGAGGAGGCTGCCGCCTACCAACAGCTGCTCGATGACTTCGACGTAACACATGACGAGTTGGCCGCCCAGGTGGGGCGTTCCCGGCCGCACATCTCCAACACGTTGCGACTCTTGCGCCTCTGCCCTCAAGTGCAACGGAAAGTTGCCGCGGGCATTCTGTCCGCTGGACATGCCCGCGCCCTGGTGTCAGTCACCGACCCAGACCGGCAGGATCGGCTGGCCACTCAGGTCATAGCTCAGGGACTTACGGTTCGGGCGTTGGAAGAGCTGGTCGGTGATACTGCTGCCGGCACGGCAAGGACCCGGCGGCCGCGCCAGGGGTCGCCATGGCGTTCGCCGGAGATGGACGAGCTGGCGGGCACGTTGTCTGAGCGGTTCGAGACCCGTTGCCGGGTCGAGCAAGGTAGCCGCTCGGGCAAGATCACCATCGAGTTCGCCGATGGGCCAGATCTGCAGCGGATCGTCGGCCTGTTGCAGGGCTGACTCAGATTGATTTGTCGACTTTCGCTCACGTAGCTGGGTGCCTCGCACAACACGACGTCGCCTGGGTCGCAGAGGATGCGGGTGATCAGGTAGGCGCTGTCGTCAGCACTACGATGCCTGAAGTGGCGGCGAACTCATCGATACCCGGGCTGCCGACACGCGCTGCCTACCCTGCAGCTGAGAGGGGTGTGCTGTGAGCCGCCGAGTAGCGCCGCTGACGCTGGACAACGTGGGCGACCTACCAGGACCCTGCCGCGACTGTGTCTTTTGGGAGGCAGGGCAACGACGACTCGACGCTGCCGTCAAGGAAGACTGGCTGTCGGCGGTGTTGCTCGAGTGGGGTAGCTGTGGCCGCGTCCTCTACGTCGACGGGCAGGTGGCGGGATTCGCCACCTACGTGCCTTCTGGTTACGCCCCGGGGGCCGGTCGGCTCGGAGCAAGTGAGGTGAGTCCAGACGCCGTCTTGCTCATGACCGCTCGAATCGTCGCACCGTACGGCTCCGGTGGCCTGGGCAGGCTACTCGTTCAGGCGGTCGTCAAAGACCTGATGGGCCGCCGCGGGGTGCGAGCTGTTGAAGCCTTCGGAGACTTGCAGGCGCGAGAGCTCGACTGCACCCTGCCTGCAGGATTTTTGACGTCCGTCGGCTTCAAGACGGTGCACCCGCACCCGCGGTACCCCCGGATGCGATTGGAACTGCGCAACGTCTTGTCGTGGGCCACGGACATGGAGGAAGCGCTGGAGCGCTGGCTGGACGCGCTGCGCCCCGACCCGAGCCCGGGCCGATTGCCGGTGCTCCCGCGCCGACCCGCAGCCGACTCCTGATCGAACTCAGAGCCTGCCTCAACGAGCCGCCAGCTCAGGAGTCGAGGAACTCCGACAGCTGGCTGAGCAGGGCTGCTTTTGGCTGGGCACCAATGATGGACTTGACGAGCTCGCCGCCCTTGTAGACATTGAGAGCCGGAATCCCGGTGACGCGGTAGCCGGCGGGGGTGACTGGGTTCTCGTCGACGTTCATCTTGACGAAGCGCATCTTGTCGCCGTAGTCGCGCGCCAACTCATCGAGGATCGGCGCCACCTGTCGGCACGGTCCGCACCACTCGGCCCAGAAGTCGACGAGCACCGGCTGGTCGGATTGAAGGACGGTCGAGGCGAAGTCGCTGTCGGTGACGGCGGGAAGACTGCTCATGAATACTCCTGATCTCGGTGGGGGTTGGATACGACGGTAGGTCAGTGATCCGACGAAGCCATGAGATAGCGCTCGGCGTCAAGGGCGGCGGCACAACCTGAACCAGCCGCGGTCACCGCCTGACGGTAGGTGTGATCGACGAGGTCACCGCTAGCGAAGACGCCGGGAAGGTTTGTCAACGTGCTACGGCCCTGCACCACGACGTAGCCTTCGTCGTCGAGGTCGATCTGACCACGAACAATTTCTGAGCGGGGGTCATGCCCGATCGCAATGAACAATCCGGTGACATCGAGGCGTCGGGTCGAGCCGTTGAGGTCTTCGAGCTCCAGACCGTCGAGTCGGTCATGGCCATGGAGTTCGCGGACTTTGGTATTCCAGGCGAAACTGATCTTGTCGTCTGCTTCAGCGCGATGAGCCATGATCTTGCTGGCCCGCAGCGAGTCGCGCCGGTGGATCAGCGTCACCGAGTTTGCGAACCGAGTCAAAAACGTTGCCTCTTCGACGGCGGAATCACCGCCGCCGACCACCGCAATGTCTTGGTCGCGGAAGAAAAACCCGTCACAGGTGGCGCACCAGCTCACGCCGTGCCCGGAGAGTCGGTCTTCGTCGGGCAGACCGAGTTTGCGGTATCCCGAACCCATGGCCAAGATCACGGTGCGCGCCTCGTACAAGCCCCCGCCGGAGTCGGTCACCAGCTTGATGTCGCCGGACAGGTCGACGTTGGTGACATCGTCGGGGATGAGTTCGGCGCCAAACTTCTCAGCCTGCTTGCGCAGATCGTCCATGAGAGCCGGCCCCATGATCCCGTCGGGGAACCCTGGATAGTTCTCGACGTCGGTCGTGTTCATCAAAGCACCGCCGGCCGTCACCGACCCCTCGAAGACGAGCGGGGCAAGGCTGGCGCGCGCGGCATAGATCGCAGCGGTGTAACCCGCCGGTCCTGAACCGATGATGATGACGTTGCGGACGTCGGGGGACATCGATGCCCTCTCCTCATTAGTCACCGAGTGCACGTCGTGCTGGAGATGCCAACAGCTCCTAGGGTGAAAACCTTCCCGCAACCGCGCCGTGGCGCGGCCGTGGCTGAGAACGCTCAGTAGGTGGTGGAGTACAATCGCACAGAGGCGGTACGGCAGTCGAACACCGAAACCTGGCGTGTGGTGGGCGTGACGACCACCACAGCGGGCGTACCCTTCCAGCGGCGGACGGTAACGATGGTTGAGCCGTTCGTCGGCGTTGGCCGTGCGCACGGTGTCGAACGGATACTGCCCGTGGCCGAAGCAGCGCTCTTGCCAACGGCGGACAGCTGCGTGGCGTAGCTGCTCAAATTTCGCGGCGAGAGCGGGCGACGCCGACCTGACGTCGACGCGATCATCGGGTCGGAGGCTGTCCGGGTGGCTGGAGAGGGTGCGGTGTTGCCCGCAGTGGCACCCGAAGGTCCGGATGGGTTCTCCGGTTCTTGCGAGCGGGTAGCGGAACCATCGGCCTGCGACATCGCGCTGCTGGCCTGGTTGCCGGATCGGAGCTCGTGCAGCGCGGCGCCGCCCGCACCGAGGACGGCCACCGTGAGAGCGGCGACCAGCAATGATCGGGAACGTGAGGGGCGAACTGGAGCGCTGTGGCGGCGCTCGTCGAGACGCGCCGGCGCGGGCTGAGCGCTCTCGGTCTCCGCTCTCAGCGCGTCCTCGATCTTGCGCCAGACGGCGTCAGGCATCGGCTCTGCGACGTTCGCCGCTTCGGACAGCACGGCCGGCACCTGCGCCACAGCTGAGGCCTGGGCGGCGCACCGCTCACACTCGGCGAGGTGGCGGCGAACCGCAGGGACTTCGTCGGCCGGCAAGGCTGTTGACACGTAATCCGCAAGCGTGGCGAGCGGGGGGTGGTCGGTGGTCACGAGGAGCTTCCTTGGTCAACGACTGGCGAGATGGCGGTGTCGCCAGCATCGGCACCGCTCGGAGTTTCGACGCTCGAAGGCTGCTGGCGGTTCCGCCGGTACGTCGCCAACAGCGGCGCCAGGCGGGCACGCCCCCGAGAGCAGCGACTTTTCACCGTGCCGGGCTGGCACTGAAGAAGCTGCGCCGCCTCGGCGACCGAGTAGCCCTCCATGTCGACAAGCACGAGAGCCGCTCGCTGCTCCGGCGTGACGAGGCGTAACGCAGCCAAGACATCGGCTCGCCGGTCGCTGATCTCGTGGGGCGAACCATCGTCAGCTGGCTGCGACAACGCTCCCCGGAGCCCGTCTTCCGGCAGCGGGCTCGTGATGCGAGCGGCGGACTTGCGTAACCGGTCCAGACAGGCGTTCACCACGATACGGTGCAGCCACGTCGTCACTTTCGCGTCTCCACGGAACGAGTCAGCGCGGCGAAAGGCCGAGATCATGGCATCTTGCAAGGCGTCGGCGGCGTCCTCTGGGTCTCCGGTCGTTCGCAGCGCGACCGCCCACAACCTGTCGCGGTGCCGGCGTACCAAGGTGGTAAAGGCAGTGGGGTCGCCAGCCACATGTGCTTGCAGCAGAGCCTCGTCGGACGGGTCTGCGTCGGGCGTCACCCGAAGACCTTGATCTCCGATATCCGGCCCCGATAGGCGTTCGTGCCGTCGGGCGGCAGCGAGGTCAGCCAGACAAGAAGGAAGCGGGTGGATACCTGTGGCTGGAGACGGAAGACCACTGACGTTCCGGCGCCGCGGCGGGAGGCGAGCAGTCGGTACTGCTGCGCCGAGTTGGCCGGTGCAACGGCAGCCGAGGCGGGTGCAGCCCGCAGCTGCAAGCTCGTAGGGCTTCCCTGCAGTTCGACGGCGACCCGGCTGACGTCGTGCGCCGCCCCCAGATCCAAGACCAGGCCAACGCCGTCCTTGAGATTGCCGAGCGCGGGGTAGTTGAGATACGGCAGGGTCTGCCAAGCGGTGGTGGGATCGCCGTCGATTGCCAAAGGCACAAGAGCGGGGTTCTCGTCTCCAGATCCGGGATAGGGATCGAACGACGTCGCGCCTTGGATCTGAATGCGCCGCAGGGTGGGCGCCGGAGTCGACGGGGACCGTGGGGCGGCCTCGCTGCTCGTGCCCTGGGGAACCCCGTGATGCCCCACCAGGTAGGCGAGCAACGCGGTCCCGGTCACCAGCACGGCGACGGCTGCCACGATCAGCCGGAAGGGCAACCGTGACCCCGCCGTCTCCGAAGTTGCACCTGACGGAGTCGGTGCAGGCAAGGCGTCGTCGTCAGCTGGCAGTAGTGCCGGCCGTACGTCAGTGGCGGTAGGAACCCCCATCTCGGCGGCCGGTTCGGAGAGCGTTTGCGTAGCACTCGACGCCGAGGACCTGTCACCAGCCAGGATGTGGGTCAGGGCGTCCTTGACCTGAGCTGCAGTGGTCAACGGCTCGCCTGATCGGGGAGCGGGCGAGAGGATGCGGTCACACAACTCGTCGAGCGAGCGGGGCACGCCTGCCCGGACCTGCCGCGGGTGTAGGTAGCGCCCGCGCTCTGTCGGGGCGGGGGGGAGGACTCGCGAGTCTGGCCCGGGCCACCGAGCTGTCAGGCAGGCGTAGAGGAGTCGACCCAAGGCCACCGTGTCCGCGCGCTCGGGATCCGCCTCCTGGTCGAGGTCGCTGAGCACCGCAAGCGTCGCGAGTCCGACGATCTTGACGCCACTGCCGCTGGTCGTGACCACGACGTCGGGGTCCAAGCAACCGTGGGCGACGCCGAGAGCGTGCGCCTGTGCGAGCGCATCGGCGAGCTCCCTCAGGAGCCAGGCCGCACGCCGAGCCGGCAGCGGTCCCTCGGCGAGGAGCACCGTAAGAGACTGGCCGCTCACCCACTCGCGGACGACGTAGGTGAGGCCGCCGTCGTCGACTGCATCCAGCACCTGGAGGATGCGTGGGTCCGTCACCCGAGAGGCCCTTTTGGCGGTCGCGAGCAGTCTCTCGGCGTACGGCGACGACGAAGCAACCAGCTGCAAGACGACCGACCGGGCGAGGACCTGGTCAAAGGCCCGCCAGGACTCAGCGTGCCCGGTTTCGGCAAGCATGTCTTCGACGACGTAGCGGTTGGCGAGCACCGAGCCAGGCTCGATCAAGCGCACGCTCACAACCCTCTCGCCTGCCTCGCGGGTGATGATGGGACCGGCTCTGCGCCGGTTCCGGTGAATTCATGGTAGGTGCTTCCGGGGGCGGCGAACCGGCATCACCGCCGCGCCGGACGCCTGACGACGAGCTTCATCAACGACTCGACCTCTCCGATGCGCAACGCGCGCGCCGCGACGACGTAGGCCGTGACTCCTGCGACCCCGCCAACCGCCAAGATGACCAGTGAGTCCCGCTTGCTGGCAACTTCGAGACCAGCAGCCGTCAAGGCATTTACCGCGATCCAGGCGAGCAGCGACGCGGGGACGGCGGCGGCCGTCACCTTGGCGCAGAACCGCAAAAACGGCTGGGGTGCCATGCCGCCGAGCCGGCGCGCCAGCACGACACCGGACACCACCATGCCAACGGCATACGACGCTCCGTACGCGATCGCCAAGGCTGGCGCCGTGAGACGCGGTTGGACTGACAGCGTCAATCCAATCGCCAAGACGATGTTGACCAAAGCGATGAGGCATTGGATGAAGAACGGCGTACGGGTGTCTTCCAAGGCGTAGAAGCCTCGAAGGATCACGTAGTGCACGCTGAAGCAGATGAGCCCGGGTGCGAACGCGACGAGCGTGAGACCGAGCGCACCGGTGTCGCCGGCTGCCTGGCCCCAGCTGAACAACACGGTGGCAATCGGCGGCCCCAAGACCAGCAAAGCGATCCCGAACGGAACCATCACGGCAAGCACCAGCCGGAGCGTCGAGACCATCTCATGCCCCACGTCTGCAAGGCGTCCTTCCGAGGCCAACCGCGATGCCAGCGGCATGGTGGCCGTGGCGAGTGATACCGCGACGATCGAGTGCGGCACCTGTGTCAGGAGGAACGCGTTGGAGTAGACGGTGAAGCCGCTGCCGCCGGAGTGGCCTCGTACCACCGCCGCAGTTCCGGCCGTGGCTCTGTGCACCATGACGTAGAAGGCGATCTGGTTGACCATGACGAACCCGACTGTCCAGAAACCCAGGCGCAACGTGTGCCCCAGACCTGTGCCGCGGAAGTCGAACCGGGGTTTGATGCGGAACCCGGCCGCCGCCAGATATGGCAGCAGCAAGAGCGCCTGGACGGCGATGCCGAGAGTGCTGCCGAGGCCGAGGAGCAGCTCTTGCGTGGTCGAGTAGCCGCCGCCTGGCGGTTGAGAGGCATCCACCGTGAGGTAGACCACGATCACGGCGATGGCTATCGCGTTGTTGGCGATCGGGGCCCAGGTCATGGGGCCGAATCGGCCGCGGGCGTTGAGGATCTGACCGATGAGCACGTACATGCCGTAGAAGAAGATCTGCGGCAGGCACCACCGCGCAAAGCTGATGAGCGACTCTCGTTCAGCAGCTAGATGTGGGTCCGTGAAATAGCTGCCGTCGACCATCAGGCGCAGGACCAACGGTGCCGCGATCACCAACACTGCCGTGACCCCGGCAAGTACCAAGGCACCGAGCGTGATGACGCGGTTGGCGTACGCGTCCCCGCCGTCGGCGTCGTTCTTGATCGCGCGGACGAGTTGCGGGACCAGCACGGTGTTGAAGACGCCTCCGGCGACGAGGATGTAGAGGCTGTTCGGGATGGTGTTGGCGACGTTGAACACTTCTGCCTGCAGCGAGATGCCGATGGCAGCGGCGAGCAAGCTCGCTCTCAGAAAGCCGGTCAGGCGCGAAATCAGCGTGCCGAGAGCCATCACACCACTCGACGACAGAACGGTTGCCGGCGGCGGGAGCGGCCGGCTCATTCAGGCTCCGGGCTCTGGCTGCGCCGGTGACCCTGAGCCACGGGCCTGCCGGATGCGCCGGAAGACTCGCACCGCTGCGGCCCCGAAGAGGACCGCGGCTCCGACTCCCATGGCCACCCAGATGATCACGCCGACCTGGGTAGCGCGGACATTGAAGCGCCACGGTATCCCGAACAGCCGGTGATCCGGTGTGGAGAGCCGCACCCGGACCTGGGTCAGCCCAGAGCCCGCAGCTTGGCTCACAACTTGCACGTCGCGACGTTGCCCGGCGGCGAGTTGCAGATTCTTGATCGAGTCGACGTGCAGGGCCGGGTTTTGCGGCTTCACATGCACCCGTACCGTGATCGGCACCCGTAACCCATTGGTCACCGTGATGGGGAAACGGCCTGAGGCGCTCGAGAGGGCGACGAACGTTGGGCCAGTCACCGTCACCTTGGAGGTCTGGGCGGCGAAGGCGGCGGTCTGCTGGCGAATCATCGCGGCGGCGACTCGGGGCCGTTCCCGCCACTCCGCGGATCCAGCCTCGCCGAGACGTTGGTCGAAGACCTGGGTCGCCAGCTTGCTGTGACGCAGGATGCCGGTCAGTATGCGGCCGCTGTTGCGCAGCCCGGTGATCGCCCGGATGACGTCGAAGGGGTACGGCGGCTGGTGTGCCGGCACCTCGACCGGACCGTGATAGACCGTGGGCAAGCGGGCGGCGACGACCCGGGGGGTGGTCGGCACAACCGAGCGTAGGTGGTACGCCTTTGACAGGTCGACGGCTGAGGTCGCGACCCCTGGGTTCCAGTCAAAGGGCAAGGCGAAGACCGCGTACTCCGCTTGTGGGTCGTCGAGCAGGGAACGCACGGTCGCCTCGGCGATCAGATCCTGACGAAACTGCAGCGCCGAGGTCCCTGCCGTGACCGAATTCCCCGCCACATCGCGGCGCGAGACGACGGTCGTCAACGGACCCAGTCTGGTCCGCAGGGTCACCACCGAGGGCGGGTAGTCGGAGTCGCCGGGCGGCAGTCGAGGTAGGTCACGCTCGGCAATCACCTGCACCGACGTACCGGACTTGTGCATGACGGTGAGTCCAAGTCGCGTGCTGAGACCGCCCGGCTGCCAGCCGATGATCGCGTTGTCCAGGGAGTTGCGCGCGGCATAGGTCTGGCCCGCCGCCACCGCCGACTCCACGACCCCGGGCATAGCGTGTGCGGACAGCGCACTGGCATCTGGTGTCCCCCAGGGCAGCAACGATAGGTGCTGCCGGTGGGCCACCTTGTGTAGCTCGCGTTGCCAGGCGGCGGCCTCGACCTCGCCCGGACCGGGATGCCCCGGTTGGCCGGCTTCGGACTCCTTCAGGGTCTGCACGACGTACCCCTTGGCCATGTCATGCACCGCGTTCCGCAGCGCAGGATCGATGACGACCTGAACGCTGTCACGAGGCGCTTGCAGGGCGAAGTCCAAGACGTTGTGCAGCCGCCCGCCGGTGGACAACAGGGAAACCAACGAGGCGTCGAGAAAGTTGCCGTTGGACTGTCTCATCACCGGGGCCGTCAGCGGCAGCAGGGTGAGCACCGACGTGGGCAGGAAACCGGAGCTGCGATCAGCCGGCAGCAGCGGCACCAGGGTGTCTGCTTGAGCGTCCGCATAGGCGTCCCGGCCGGTGGAGTTGCCGGCCAGCACGCTGACGCCGACGTGATACACCCCAGCAGTTCTCGTGATCGGCAGCCGGTGATAAGGCACGGTGAGGTGGTACTTGACGGTGTGGCCGGGCGGTACGTCACCAATCTGATCGAACAGCCGGTAGGCGACCAAGCGGGTGCCCACAACGCCCAGTTGGCTGGCGAACGTGTCGAGCTCGGCGCGAGTCGTGGCGGGGGCCGCTCCGATCTCCAGATAGACCTGCGCTTCGGTCCAGAGCGTCGTACCGTCATTGGTGACCGATCCGGTCAACGTAAGCGGTTTGCCCGGAGTCAGCGCCACCGGCTCGACGTCGTCGATGGAGACAGTGAGCCCGGTCTGGCGCTGCAGGCTGGTCTTGCGCTGCAGGTTGCTGACTGTGCCGGGGGTTGCCGCCGCCGCGGATATCGACGACGCCTGGCTCGACGTCCCCGAAGCGGCAACCCCGTTCACGTGGGCCGCCTGCACCGGCTCGACCGAAGGCGGCAGGGCCAGCGTCAGCACCGCGCCGAGCAGCCCGATTGCGCCGGCCACCCTGGAGGTTACGGGCATCACCGAAGCCTGAGACGACAGGCATGCGGCCGCGGGTGAGGCACGCGCCACATGCTAACCGTTGAATCTTGGGCTTCCTCGCTCCTCATACAGTGGTGCACCGTGGCGAGGCAAGCTCCGATGCGGACGGCGGGTCAGGTGGCAGGTGTCCGGCGACTCCTCGACCGGCTCCCCGTCGTTGTCGAGCTCGGCGATCGGTTCGCTGCTGCCGGCTACGAGCTTGCGCTTGTCGGTGGCTCGGTCCGTGACGCCCTGCTCGACCGCTTCGACGAAACCGACCTCGACTTCACCACGTCGGCTCATCCGGAGGGGATCGAGCGTTGTCTTGCCGGCTGGTCGGACGCTCAGTGGGACATCGGCCGGAAGTTCGGCACCATCGGTGCCCGTCGGGGACCCTGGCGGCTCGAGATCACCACCTACCGCTCGGAGGTGTACGACGCGACCTCGCGGAAGCCGGGCGTGGCGTTCGGCACCACACTCGAAGGGGATCTCAAGCGCCGCGACTTCACGGTCAACGCGCTCGCCGTGCGGCTACCGTCGCTCGAGCTGGTCGACCCCTTTGGCGGTCGTGCTGACCTGGTGGCGCGGACCTTGCGGACACCGGCCACGCCTGAGGAGTCGTTCAGCGATGATCCGTTGCGCATGTTGCGGGCCGCTCGGTTCGTCGCGCAGTTGGATTTCGCCGTGCGGCCAGAACTGGTGGCGGCGATGCGCAAGCTGGCCGGTCGCATCGAGATCGTCTCGGCAGAACGCGTGCGTGACGAGCTCACCAAGCTGGTCCTGGCCTCACACCCAAGGCTGGGTCTCATGCTGTTGGTCGAGACGGGACTTGCAGAACATGTGCTGCCGGAGCTGCCGGCGCTGCGGCTCGAGCTGGACGAACATCACCGGCACAAGGATGTCTACCAGCATACGTTGACAGTTCTGGACCAAGCGATCGCCCTCGAGGATCGGCTGTCCGACGGAGGGCCCGACCTGATCACCCGACTGGCGGCCATCCTGCACGACATCGGCAAACCGCGAACCCGACGGTTGGCGCCTGATGGAAGCGTGACGTTCCATCATCATGATGTCGTCGGGGAGAAGCTGACGGCCCGCCGGTTGAGCGCGCTGCGGTTCCCGAAGGACGACGTCGCGGCGGTGGCCCGCCTCGTGGCCCTGCATCTGCGCTTCCACGGGTATGGCTCGGGGGAGTGGACCGACTCTGCGGTACGCCGGTCCGTGCGTGACGCCGGCCCGCT
>JBBPZH010000013.1:0-27234 GCA_038198965.1 Propionibacteriales bacterium | reverse complement strand
GTAAACGCGCCGCACCTCGTTGCCCTGGTCCGCGCCGGCGCGAGGTTCGAGAAGGGCAAACTCATCGAACGACCCGACGATGAACCAGGAGGCGATCAACAAGTCGCATGACCCCCAATCCACAGGTCTTGACGATTGCTCCGTGCTTGGAGGGGAAGTGGCTGTACAGGGACGGCGCCTGCATGCCGACGCGAAGCGCGACCTCTCGCAGCGTCAGCTGTGACATCGTTGGTCGCGTGCGCGGCGTTCCCTATCGCCGCAAGGCACCAGCCAGCGTCGCAGCCGGCCCTCTCAGTCGGTGGAGCGACCGTAATCGTCGGACAGCCGCTCGATGTCGTCCTCACCGAAGTACGACCCCGTCTGCACCTCGACGAAGACCAGGTCTTCGCTGCCTTCGTTGGCGATGCGATGCGCAGACCTCGCCGGGATGTCGACGTGCGAGCCGCCTGCGACTCTCAGGTCCTGATCGTCAAGCGTGACGACTCCAACGCCAGAGATGACGTACCAGTGCTCAGTGCGCCTGACGTGGCGTTGATAGCTCAGCCGTTTGCCAGCCTTGACACAGATGCGCTTCACCTGGAAGCCATCGCCAGCATCGACGACCTCGTAATTGCCCCACGGTCGCTCGTCGCGTTCGGTCGCCACGGTGCCCGAGGCTAGCTCACACCGAGATGCGCACCTCAGCAACGTTCCCCAACGCAGCCGTAACCCTGGCGTCGACAGGAGCGACGCGGGGAGCAAGGGTGCGCAGCGTCCAGTCGCCGGAGCCAGCAAAGAAGCGGAACTCACCGGCTTCGCCGGTCGGGACTTCGGCGGTGAACTCACCAGTGCGGTCCAGCAGCCGCACGTACGCGCCCCGGACCGGCGCACCCGCATGCTCGACGACCCCCTGGATCACCGCCTGCGCCGAGACGTCGACGCCGTCGGTGGTCTGGCCTCCGACAACGGCTCCACAACTCATCTGGCGGCCTCTCCTGGTTCGTCTCCAACGGTCACCGGTACGCCGACCAGTGAGCCGTACTCGGTCCACGACCCGTCATAGTTCTTCACGTTCGGCTGGTCGAGCAGCTCGTGCAGCACGAACCAGGTGTGTGCGCTTCGCTCCCCGATGCGGCAGTACGCGATGGTGTCCCGGTCCAAATCGAGCCCAGCGGACACATACAACGCCGACAGCTCGCTGTCGGTCTTGAATGTGCCGTCGTCGTTCGCCGCCTTGCTCCACGGGACGTTGGCCGCCGTCGGCACGTGCCCGCCACGCTGTGCGGACTCTTGCGGCAGGTGCGCCGGTGCCAGGAGCCGGCCGGCGTACTCGTCGGGCGAACGGACGTCGATGAGGTTCTTGACACCGATCGCACCGATGACCTCGTCGCGGAAGGCCCGGATGCTCAGATCGGGCGACTGAGCGGTGTAGGAGGTGGGCTGACGTGGAGTGACCTCGTCGGTCAACTCACGCGAGTCCAGCTCCCACTTCTTGCGTCCGCCGTCGAGGAGCAGCACGCTCGCGTGCCCATACAGCTTGAAGTACCAGTAGGCATACGCAGCGAACCAGTTGTTGTTGCCGCCGTAAAGCACCACGGTGTCGTCATTGCCGATGCCTCGGCTGGACAGCAGCTCGCCGAACTGGTGCTGGTCGACGAAGTCGCGACGGACGGGATCTTGCAGGTCGTCCTTCCAGTGCAGCTTGACTGCACCTTTGAGGTGGCCTTTGTCGTAGGCCGAGGTTTCTTCGTCAACCTCGATCAAGACGACGCCGGGGTCGTGGAGATGGCGCTCGACCCAGTCGGTGTCAACGAGTACAGCGCTGCGGCTCATGCGAATACCTTCCGACGATGCCGGGCATCGAGGCCCGGCAAGAGATAGTTGAAGTTCGGCTACCCGGTAGACGGGGATGGGGAGCAACGCGTCTTGGCTGCCGAATCGACAGCGGGCCGCTCGTGGCGGCGGCAAGAGGACTGAAGCGTGCCCCGTCAGTGCAGCGGACAGACGGCGGTCGCGGTGTGACAGTTGTCCACCGCCCGGCGCTTCGTCAAGTACGTCGACTGCACATCGGCCAGGCTACCCGCTGACCCGCGCCGCCAAAATCGCACACGTCAGTGGCCACCTGCACCGTTGTCGGGCATCGCGTAGAGCACGTCTTTCGCCGCCCGGGTGAAGCCGAGCTTGCGATAGACCGCCACCGCAGCCGCGTTGGCGGCCTCGGTGTACAGCATCACCGTGCCGACACTTCGGCGCTGGAGGGATCGCAACCCGGTGAGGGTGAGCGCCTTGCCGAGACCTGAGCCCTGCGCGTCAGGATGCACGCCCAGCACGTAAACCTCGCCGACACCATCGGATCCTGACTCGTCAGCAGGATGCACCTTGGTCCAGTGGAAGCCGATTAGATCACCCTCGCGCTCGGCGAGGAAGAACCCTCCCGGGTCGAAGTCCGGTTGCGCGATCCGCTGCGCCAACCCGGCCGAGGTGACGGAACCCTGCTCGGGGTGACCGGCGAATGCGGCGGCATTGACGGCGAGCCAGGCCGGTCCGTCGCGGTCTGGGTCGAATGCGCGCACGGACACTCCGCTCGGGTAGTCCGGCTCTGCCAAGGGACCGTCGAGTGGCCGCTCCATCCGCCAGAGCTCACGCACTGGCCCCATCCCGGTGCGCTCGGCAAACGCCCGGGCCGGCGCAAGGTCACCGTGCGCCCACACAGCGACACTGTGCCGGGGCGCCGCTGCCTGCATGCGGGACAGCAGTGCGGCGCCCCGCCCTGCCCGACGGGATCTAGGGTCGACGACGAGGTGCCCAAACGCCTGGTGCGCCGCGTTGGTCGACCGGAGGTGACCGTAGCCGGTGATGGCGCCGTCATCGCCAGCGCAAGCCAGCAGGTGGCGCACCGATTCGTCGCCGTACTGCAGATCGAGGTGCACCTGGCTGTCGAGCGCCGCGACTCCGTCCAGGATCGCCGCCGCGCGGTCGATCGCCACCACGGCTTCGCGCTCTGCCGCGCTCAGCCGCCTCCGGACTTTGATGCCATCGCCGCCAGAGCTCACCAGTGCCGCGCGCCGGCGCCGCCAGGGGCTCTCGAGAGCGGTGGCTGACCATAGGGCCGGACGACTGGGGAGTCACTCCCACTCGCGGGCACGAACCGGTATCCGACGTTGCGGACGGTGCCGATGAGCGCCTCGCGCTCCGGCCCCAGCTTGGCGCGGAGGCGCCGGATGTGCACATCCACGGTGCGCGTGCCGCCGAAGTAGTCGTAACCCCACACCTCCTGCAGCAGCTGTTGCCGGTTGAAGACCCGGCCGGGGTGCTGTGCCAGATACTTCAACAGCTCGAACTCCTTGAACGTCAGGTCGAGCGACCGTCCGGCGACCCGGGCAACGTACGACGCCTCGTCGATCTCGACGTCGCCGCGGCGGATGACCGTCACCTCCGGGCGGGTGTTGGATGACTGTGTCAATCGACCCGTCGCGAGGCGAAGGCGTGCCTCCACCTCGGCCGGCCCAGCCGTGGTCAGCAGCACATCGTCGAACCCCCAGTCCGATGCCACGACGGCCAGGCCACCTTCGGTGACCACGAGCAGCACCGGGACGCCTACGCCGGTAGTGCGCATCAGGCGGCAGAAGCTGCGCACGGTCGTCAGCTCGCTGCGACCGTCGACGAGCACGGCATCACCGGCGGGAGCGTCGAGCAGCACAGTGGCTTGAGCCGGCAGCACTTTGACGGTGTGCGATAGCAGAGCCAGGGCCGGCAGGACGTGCGACGAGCCTTGGACCGAATTAGTCAACAAAGTAAAACTGCCCACGGTCACTGATCCTTTCGTCTGGGTGGCGGCCGCGACAAGCTGCCACGCGAGCAGCAACCGCCGTCAGAGCGGCTCACGACGACAGTTGCGCGCCGAACAAGTGCCATGCCATCTCACCGGTCCGAAGCAGTTGCGACAATAGGAGCATGCCCAGCCAACCGGTGCCCGCTTCTCCACCGGAAGATGAGCCGGCCTTGGTGACCCTCCGCTACTGGGCCGCGGCGCGGGCGGCTGCCGGCGCCAGCGAGGATCGCGTGGAGGGCGCCACGCTCGCCGATGCGCTGTCTGCTGCTCGACGCGCTCATCCGGACAACTCCCACTTCGACCAGGTGCTCGCCGTGTGCTCGTTCCTGGTGGGTGAGACGCCCGTGGCAAGCCGCGATCCCGCTTCGGTCCCCCTCGTCACGGGTGCGATCGTCGACGTTCTGCCGCCCTTCGCCGGGGGCTGACCACCGGTGTCCCAACAGTGAGACGATGAACGCATGGTTTCGCAAACCCGTGGCAAGAACGCCGATAGCCCTGCCGACGTCTTGCCGGTGTCCGTCCCAGAACCGGAGCAAGTGAGCGGCGACCCGACGTCGGTCGACCCCGCCCTGGCCAGCTCTGCACACGAGACCTACGACGTGGAGCCGCCCTACGACCCCGCCCAGGGCGACCTGCCGGTCGACCGGTTCCTCGACCGCGAGCTGTCCTGGCTGCACTTCAACAGCCGGGTGCTCGAGCTCGCTGAGGACCCGGACTTGCCGTTGCTCGAACGAACTCGGTTCCTCGCGATCTTTGCGAGCAACCTTGACGAGTTCTTCATGGTGCGGGTGGCTGGGCTCAAGCGCCGGCTAGCGGCAGGGGTCGCCGTACCTGCGGCGAGCGGCATGATGCCGCGCGAAGTGCTCGAACGGATCTGGCGTGAGTCGCGAGACCTCATGCAGCGGCATGGCCGGGACTTCCGCAACGAGGTCCTGCCTGCCCTGGCTGAGGCGGGGATCCGCTTGCTCCGTTGGACCGAGCTGGAGAACGACGAGCAGAAGCGCATGCAGGACCTCTTCACCGAGCGGGTGTTCCCGGTCCTGACACCGCTCGCGGTCGACCCGGCGCACCCCTTCCCATACATTTCGGGCCTCTCGCTCAACCTGGCCGTCACGATCCGCAATCCCGACACTGGTGAGGAGCACTTTGCCCGCGTCAAGGTGCCGCCGATCTTCCCGCGCTTCGTCACCTTGGGCGACCGGCGATTCGTGCCGCTCGAGGATGTGATCGCGGCGCATCTGGACCAGCTGTTCCCGGGCATGGTGGTGTTGCAGCACCACACGTTCAGGGTGACGAGGAACGAAGATCTCGAGGTTGAGGAGGACGACGCCGAGAACTTGCTGAAGGCGCTCGAAAAGGAGCTGCAACGGCGCAGGTTCGGCTCTCCGGTGCGCCTTGAGGTCGAGGAGTCCATCGATCGCCGCGTGCTGGAGCTGCTGGTCTCCGAGCTCGACGTGTCGCCGAGCGAGGTGATCCGGCTGCCCGGACCGCTCGACCTCACGGGTCTGCACGGGATCGCCGACCTTGACCGCCCGGAACTGAAGTACCCGGCCTTTGTGCCGCACACCCATCACCATCTGGCGGAGGTGGAGTCGGCCAAGCCCGCGGACATGTTCGCGGCTCTGGCCCGTCGAGACGTTCTGGTGCACCACCCGTATGACTCGTTCGCGACAAGCGTGCAGCGCTTCATCGAGCAAGCCGCAGCCGACCCGCAGGTGCTGGCGATCAAGCAGACGCTCTACCGGACCTCGGGGGACTCCCCCATCATCGACGCACTCGTCGATGCTGCTGAGTCGGGCAAGCAGGTGCTCGTGCTGGTGGAGATCAAAGCTCGGTTCGACGAGCACGCCAACATCCGGTGGGCGCGCAAGCTCGAGCAGGCTGGGTGCCACGTCGTCTACGGGCTGGTCGGGTTGAAGACGCATTGCAAACTGTGTCTCGTCGTACGGGACGAGGGCGTCGGCATCCGGCGCTACGCACACATCGGGACCGGCAATTACAACCCCAAGACCGCCCGAATGTATGAAGACCTCGGCCTGCTGACCGCTGACCAGGGGATCACCGCCGATATCAGCCTGCTCTTCAACAACCTCTCGGGGTTCGCTCGGCAACGCACCTACCCCAACCTCTTCGTCGCTCCGGAATCTGTGCGCAGCGGACTCGTGAGCTGTGTCGAGCGGGAGATCGACCACGCGGCTGCTGGTCGCCCTGCCCGGATTCGTATCAAGGTCAACGCTCTGGTCGACGAATTGATGATCGACGCGTTGTATCGAGCCTCACAGGCGGGCGTCGAAGTGGACCTTTGGACCCGCAGCATCTGTGCTCTGCGGCCAGGCGTGCCTGGGCTGTCCGAGCGCATCCGGGTCCGCAGCATCCTCGGCCGCTTCCTCGAGCACAGCAGGGTCTTCTGGTTCGACAACGGCGGCGAACCGCGCGCCTGGATCGGGTCAGCTGATCTCATGCACCGCAATCTGGACCGGCGAGTCGAGGCTCTGGTCGAGATTCCCACCGGTGCTCACGTCGAAGAGCTCGGCGAGCTGCTCGACTTAGGCTTCGACAGCTCGACCGCAGCGTGGGAGCTCGACTCCGACGGCGACTGGCAGCGCCATTCCCACGACGACGAGGGGGCTCCCCTGGTGGACTCGCAGGCGGCCTTGATCACTGCCCACCGTCGGCGGCGCGAAGGCCTTTCCACCGTACGGCGCTGATCCCCCGATCGACGCGCTCCCCGCAATGCCGAGCCGGCCTCGCCGTGTGAAACTAAGTCACCGTGGCACCTCCTCCACTTGTTCGAGCCGCCGGTTGTGTGGTCTGGCGACCCGGCCCTCCGGAGCCGGAAATCTTGTTGATCCACCGTCCTCGCTACCCCGACTGGTCGTTGCCGAAGGGCAAGCTCGACCGCAACGAGACCGAGGTGGACGCTGCGTGTCGGGAGGTGGCCGAGGAAACCGGCCTGCAGGTGCGGCTGGGTCCCCGCTTGCCCGAGCAGGAGTACGAGCTGGCCAGCGGAGCCACTAAAACCGTCGCCTATTGGAGCGCGCGACCGGTGACCGGCTCATCAGGCCAGCACTTCATCCCCAACGTCGAGGTCGACAAGGTGCGCTGGTTGCCGCTCCGCAAGGCGCGGGCCAAGCTGACGTACGACATCGACAAGGAGCTCATCGACGCCTTTGCGACGTCAGGCTACGCAAGCGAGCCGCTCGTCGTGGTCCGGCACGCCGAGGCGCGCAAGCGCTCGTCCTGGCGCGGAAACGACAACAAGCGGCCACTGAAGGCGACCGGTAAGCAACAAGCGGAGCGGCTGGTGCCGCTGCTGTCGGCGTACGGCGTCGGTCGGGTCGTCACAAGCGACGCCACCCGGTGCGTCCAAACCGTCGAGCCCTACGTGACCGCCAGCACGGCGAGCCTGGTCCAGGATCCCGTCCTCTCCGAGCAGGCGTACGACGAGCGGCGCTTCGCCCGGCGGGTTCGCAAGCTGCTTGCAGACCCGACCCCTACAGCGGTGTGCACTCATCGCCCGCAGCTCCGCCCGTTGTTCGAGGTCGCCGGCGTCGAGCTGATCGGCTTGATGCCCGCCGAAGTCGTCGTACTGCACCGGCGCGACGGCAAGGTCGTTGACTGCGAACAGCACGCGGTGTAGCCGCGAAAGGGCGGGCGACCGTGGGACTCGAAGGGCCGGGAGGTCCAGCGTTCCGGCGTACTCCCCATGGGTCGAGATGGCCACCGCAGATGCTAGGGCGTCTCGCAGCGTGCGCTCGGCGAAGCGGCGAGGAGCTCAGACCTCGAACGTGCCGCCGGTGCGCCAGCGTTTTGCTCGCTTGGCCGGGATCTGTTCGAGCCTGCCCTCGGCGCCGAAGAACGCTCGCAACACCTTTGTGGTGGCTCCGTCAGGATGCATGGCGCTCCACGTCGCTGAGCGACGCTTCCAGTTCGGTCACCAGCCGCTCGGCGTGGGCGCGGGTGAACACCAACGGGGGGCGGATCTTCAACGTCGAGCGTTCGGCTCCGGTGAGTCCGATCAGGACGCCGCGTTCACGCATTGCGTCGACCGCCCGCTGTGCCGCAGCGGGCGCCGGTTCGCCGGTGTCCGCGGCGCGAACGTCGACACCGACAGCGAGGCCCCAGTTCCGCGGTGGTGCGAGTTTCGACTCGCGGTTGGCGAGCTGGTCAAGCAGCCCGCTGAGGTGCGTACCGACAGCGCGTGCATTAGCGATCAGGTCCTGCTGCTCGACGACATCGAGCACGGCCAACGCAGCGGCGCAGGCCACGGGGTTGCCGCCGAAGGTGCTGAAGTAGTCAGTCTCTGCCATGAAGGCGTCGATCACGTCAGCGGTGCCGACGACCGCCGCGACCGGGAACCCGTTCCCCATCGGCTTCCCCAGCGTGACGAGGTCGGGATCGAGCTGGCTGGCGGCGAAGCTCCAGAGATGGTCACCGGTGCGGCCGTGACCGGCCTGCACCTCGTCGGCGACGTACAACCCGCCGGCGGACCGGATGGCCGCGTGCGCCTCGCGGGTCCAGGCATGTGCAGGACCGAGGATGCCGTCACTGGTGAAGACTCCATCGACGAACATGGCAGCGAGACCGACGCCGGTTGCGCCCAGTTCGGCGGCGGCCCCCGCGATGACGCCGGTTGGGGAGTCGCTACCTGGAACCGGCGGGTCGACAAGTCGGATGTGGGACGGCCGGGTGCCTTGGGACCACGCCTCGGGAGACAGCGCCGTCGTCGCTTCGGTGACTCCGTGGTACGCGAACGCCGTGACGATGCCGCCGGCTCGGCCAGTGGCGAAGCAGGCGATCCGCCAGGCGAGGTCGTTGGCCTCGCTGCCGGAGTTGACGAAAAGGACACGGTCGAATCGGTCCCCGGGCATCGTTTCGAGGAGCCGCTCGGCAAGCTCCACCGGGGCCTCGTGCAGATACCGGCTGTTCGTATTGAGCAGTCCCAGCTGCGTCGTCACCGCCGCTGCCACCGCTGGATGAGCATGACCGAGCACCGGAACGTTGTTGTAGGCGTCGACATAGGCGCGCCCGTTCGTGTCGTACAACTCAACACCGCTACCGCGCACCAGGTGGACCGGGCGTTGGTAGCTGAGTGAGAGAGGGCCGAGGGTACGACCCCGAGCGGCCAGCAGCTCCGCGGTACGGCGGCGCTTGTACGGCGGCCGGGGAGCGGCAGCGGCCACGAACCGAGCCGCAACCTCGTCAAGCCCTACGGCTCGCAGCTGTTGAAGCAACAGCCAGGCGCCGCCGGACGGCTGAGGCGCTGAGGCGTGACTGCGTTGGCGCCATGCCTGGATCGCGAGCGACGCCGCACAACGGTCCGCGACGAGATCGGCGAGCAGGGCGGCCTCTGCGCCCTCCAGCGGTGTCACCGAGCCGTACCCGGCGATCATCACCTCGGCGAGCTCGAGTGAGTGCGCTCGACCGTCGAGCACATCGGCGATGGCGACCGCGAGGTCGCAAACCAGAACCGTGTGGGTCATGTCGCCGAAGTCGGTGATGCCGGTGATCACATGCTGGTCATCGACGAGGACGTTCCCGCGGCTCATGTCGTTGTGGACCACCTGGGCGCGAAGCATCGGCAGAGCCGGAGCCACTCGTTGTTCGTGCCGCGACAAGACCTCGAGCACCGCCTGCTGCGGTTCACCGGCCAAGGCCGAGACCCAGCTCCGCACAGCGGGAAGCCTCCGGATGTCCCAAGCGATTGAATACCCGGCCGCTGGATGGAAGAAACCGCGTAACGCTCGGCCGAGCGAGGCGACACTGCTGCCCCAGCGGAAGAGGTCAGCTTCGTCCAGTTCGTCTCGGCGCGGGTTGTGACCGTCTAGATGAGTCAGCAGCCGCACCTGGCACGCACGGCCGCCGGCGTCAGCGATTGTGGCGCGCAGATCGCCGGAGCGCGTCGCGACGACATCGCCCACCGGCAGCCCGGGTGCCACCAGCTGCACGTGGCGGATCGCGGCGGTTTGGAAGTCGACCACGCTTGCGGTGTCGGCCGGGTTCTGGACCTTGAGCACGTACGCCGGCCCACCTGTCCCCGTGACCCTGAAGTTGAGGTCTCTCTCGCCGTGCAGGCGGGTGAGCTCGCCGGTGACGGCCCAGTTCTCGAGCAGCAGCCTGTCCACCGCGTCGAGATCCAGCTTCGGCAGGGACTCGGTGAGCGGATCGAGGAGGTCGGTCACGCCAACCATTCTGGCCGTCCCGGACTCTAAGCAGCCAGGCGCAATGTCCTTCGGCTCGAAAGGCCGGATCTCCGTCGCTTCGTTGCCGGTTGATGCGCTCGGCTGCACAAGTTTCCGCGCCGAACCGCTGGCGGCCGGAACTACCTTGGCAGGGTGCCAAGCGTGATCAGCAGACCAGCGTCTGGCCCGGACAGCGGTCAGATCCCGCCGCTGGTGGTCATCACCGGTGCCTCAAGTGGGATCGGCCGCGCCACAGCACACCTACTGGCTGAACGCGGGTACCGGCTCGTGCTCCTCGCCCGCGCCGCCGTACCGCTCACTGAGACAGCGCGGGAGTGCTTGGCAGCTGGGGCGTCCACCGCCGAGACGGTCCAGCTGGACGTCAACGACGGTAAGCAGGTTGATGACGTTTTTGGCTCGATCGAAACTCGGTTGGGGCCGGTCGACGCGGTCGTGCACAGCGCAGGAGTCGCTGGCTACGGTCGCTTCCACGAGATACCGGCCGAAGTATTCGAGGCCGTCATCCACAGCAACGTCTTCGGCGCAGCCAACGTCGCGCGAAGTGTGCTGCCTGCAATGCGAGAGCGGAACGCGGGCAAGCTCGTGCTTGTCGGCTCGGTGATCGGGCACATCGCCGTGCCCCGCATGACGCCGTACGTCGTGAGCAAGTGGGCAGTGAGATCGTTGGCACGCCAGCTTCAGCTCGAGAATCGCGACCGCAACGGTGTGCGCGTCTGCCTGGTCGAGCCGGGATCGGTCGACACCCCGATCTATCGTCAGGCGGCGACGTACCTTGGCCATCACGGCCGCCCACCGCCGCCTGTTGTCTCGCCCGAACGGGTCGCGCGCACGATCGCCGGAGTGCTTGACCGGCCGCGCAAGCGCGTCGGCGTCGGACCGGGGAATCTGGTCATGAAGGCGGGTTTCAGCCTCACCCCGAAGGTGTACGACGCGTTGGTCGGCCCCCTGTTTTCCTTGGCCGGCACCGACCCGGCCCCGGTCCCGCCGACTTCGGGCAACGTCCTTGAACCGAACGAACCGCTGAACCAGCTCTACGGCGAACAGTCCGGCGTAGGCCGGGCGATGATAGGTCGCCTGGGCGGATAGGGCGGCTGTGACAGCGACCTTAGGCGCCTTCTTTAGTCAGCGACGACCAGCACTGGTGCTGGGTCGATCACTACTTCGACCCGGTCGCCTGGAGCGACAGCCCCGCCAATCGACCGCGGCACCTGGGCGATGAGTCGCGTGTCGTCGTCCATATCGATATGCAGACGTGAGATGGCTCCCAGGAAGCTGGTCGTGGTCACCCTGCCATTTCCAGAATGACCGGCGGCGGCAGCTTTGACGTGTGCGGACTCCGGCCGCACCAACGCCATCCCCGTGCCCTCGCGCACCGAGCCGTCGAGCGTTGGCACCTCCATGCCAGCAACTCGGGCCCTGCCCCCGCTGACGATGGCAGGCAGCCGGTTCGTCAGACCAACGAACTCGGCCACGAACTGTGAGGTCGGCGACGAGTACAGCTCCTGAGGAGGGGCGATTTGTTCAAGCCGGCCCGAACGCATGACCCCAACACGGTCGGCCATGGCCAGCGCCTCCTCCTGGTCATGAGTGACGAAGAGCGTCGTCGTGCCCACTTCCCGCTGGACCCGCCGGATTTCATCTCGTAGCTGTGCACGCACCTTCGCGTCTAGAGCCGACAACGGCTCGTCCAGGAGCAAGACCGAGGGCTCAAACGCGAGTGCGCGGGCAAGCGCGACCCGCTGTTGCTGCCCTCCGGAGAGTTGGTGGGCGTAACGTTCGCTTTGGGCTGCGAGCCCCACCAGCTCCAGCATCTCGATGGCCCGGCTTCGCCGCTCAGCTGAGCTGATCTTGCGCAGCTTGAGGCCGAACTCGACGTTCTGCCTCGTCGTCATGTGAGGGAACAGGCTGTAGGCCTGGAACACCATGCCCATGTCGCGTTTGTTGGCGGGCACGCGCGAGAGATCCTTGCCGTCGACGAGCACCTTGCCCGACGTGGCGTCATCGAGGCCGGCGAGGATGCGCAGCGCCGTCGTCTTGCCGCACCCGGACGGTCCCAGCAGCGACACTAGTTCGCCTGGCGCGAGGGTGAGGTTGAGTCCGTCGAGTGCTTGGACTGGACCGAAAGTCCGGGTCAGGTCGTCTAACCGGACCTCCACTCCTCCGGACCGGCGATCCATCGTCTCCATCTAGACCACCTGCCCACTTCTGCGTCGTACCCCCACGAATGACAACAGGAACAGCAACGCTGCGGCAAACGCCAAGGACGCCAATGACACGGCAACGCTCACCGCCGCGTTGCTGAGCCCGAGCGCGGCAATGACCACCTGGAGGTTGTCGAACAGGAGCAGCGACGCGAAGGTGAACTCTCCCAGCACAAGAGCGACCGCCAAGAAGGCCGCGGACAACACCGCGGAGGCGATATTGGGCAAGATGATGCGGGTTATGACGGTGAACCAGCTTGCGCCAAGACTCCTTGCCGCCTCCGACAAGGTGTTCACGTCGATAGACGCAAGGCCTGCGTCTAGCGCCCGGTAGCAGTACGGCAGCACTAAGACGATGTAGGGGAACGTGAGGCTCAGCGGTCCGTCGGTGATCAGGTAGTACACCCAGCTCTGCACATTCGTGATGCCGACGACGATGACAATGGCCGGGATCGTCAGCGGCAGTAGGCACAGAAACTCGACGATGCGCTTGGCCCACGGCACCTTCAGGCGCACCCACACCATCGTGGGAAGCAAGAGCACGAGCATCCCGACGGCGGTGAGCACGCAGAGCTCCAGCGAGGTCTTGATCGCCGCAGTGAGCTGTGGATTCGTGGTGATCGCCTTGAAGGCATCCCACTTGTGCGGATTCTGCGGCCCGATCTTCGTCGCGAACTCGTACATGGAAACCAGGGGGAGAAGAAAGAACAAGCCCACCACGGCAAGAACCACCCACCGCATCGTTACCTGGTTGCGGTGTCGGCTGGTCGCGGTGCTCATCGCAGCCACCCAGAGGTACGCCGCTGGAGCTTGCTGTAGGCAAACATGACAACCGCAACGATCACGATCATCTCCAGCGCGATGGAGTACGCCAGGTTCTGGTGACCCAGCAGGACCTCGCTGCTCAACGCCTTGCGGATCTGCAGCGCGAGGATGGGCGCACCCTGGTTCACCAGTGCGGCTGCTGTCGCATAGGCGGCGAAGGCGTTCGCGAACAGGAGCAATGCGCAGCCGAGGAACGAGGGGAACAGCAGCGGGACTCCCACGTGCCGCCAGTACTGCCAAGTGCTGGCTCCGAGGGTGTCGGCGGCCTCCCGCCACTGCGGGCGGACGCCGTCAAGGGCCGGGAGGAAGACGATCACCATGAGCGGGATCTGGAAGTAGGAGTAGACCAGGATCAGGCCCTTCAGCGTGAAGAGCCACAGGCTGTGGCCGATGTCGATGCTGGTGTGCTGTTGCAGCCAACCGGTTATGAACCCGCTCGGCCCCACCGTCGCGATGAATGCGAAGGCCAACGTCACGCCACCGAACTGGGCCAAGACTCCGCACACGCTGGTGACAACACGCCTCAGCAGTCCGTGGCGGTTGGCGGTGGAGATGACGTACGCGACCAGCGCGCCGGCGACAGCTCCGATCGCGGCGGTGACAAGCGACAGCAAGACCGTGTGCCAGGTGATCGTGAGCATGACGGGTTCGGTCAGCGCGATCAGGGCATCGGTGGTGAAGCTTCCGTTCACGATCACCGAGTCCACCACCACGATGACCGTGGGGATCAGCAAGAAGAGCGTCACATACACCAGGAACGGCGCGAGCCCAAGGCTCGCGCCGAACCGGCGGGTTGGCAACGCCACGGTTACCCCGTGACCTCGGCCCAGTGCTGGCTGAGGTACTTCGCGGCCCTGGTGGTCTGTGCGTCGGTGACGGTGACGGGCTTGCCTTGGACAGGAGGAAGAGCTTTGTAGGCCGCCTGATCGATCGTCCCGGCCCGGACCATGGCGTCCGCGCGCACCGGGCGCGCGCCACCTTGCAGCCACAGGTTCTGGCCGGCGTCGGAGTACAGGAACTCCTCCCAGAGCCTTGCTGCGTTCGGGTGCGGAGCGTCCTTGTTGATCGCCTGGAAGTAGTAGCCGGCGATCACCGCGTTGCTGGGGACTACGACCTTCCACGTCGGAAGCGCCTTGGTCTCCGCAGCGTTCAGGTAATCCCAGTCGATGACGACGGGCGTCTGCCCGGACTCGATAGTCGCCGAAGTCGGGTCCACCGGGAGGAAGTTCCCCGCGGCTTTCAGCTTCTTGAAGAAGTCGACCCCAGGAGCTACGTCGTTTGCTGAACCACCGTTGGCGATGGAGGCCATCATCACGCCGGTGAACGCCGCTCCGGCTGCGGTCGGATCTCCGTTGAGGGCCACGGCTCCCTTGAATGCCGAGCCCAACAGGTCGTTGACGTTGCTGACGGCGGGCACCTTGGCGGTGTCGTAGCCGATCGACATGTAGCCGCCGTAGTCATTGACCCAGGACCCCTTTGGGTCCTTGAAGTTGGAAGGGATGTCATTCCACGTCTGGACCTTGTAGGGCGCGAACATGTCGGTGTTGGCGAGAGCGACTGACTGCCCCACGTCGAAGACGTCCGGTGCACGGCTCGTGCCGGCCAGCTTCTTGGCGGTATCGATCTCGGTCTGGCTGTCGGTGTCGGGCAGCTGGGAGTTGACGGTGATGCCGTACTTCTTCTCAAAAGCCTTGATGATGTTGCCGTAGTTGGCCCAGTCCGGCGGCAGGGCGATGGTGTTCAAGGTGCCTTCGGCCTTGGCCTTGGAGACCAGCTGGGCCATGTATCCCTTGGACGATTGGCTCGATCCCTGGCCGGTGTTGGTGGCGCCAGTGGAGGTGTTGGAACTGCTGGGCGCGGCGCAAGCGGCCAACGTCAGGGCTAGCGCGGCGACCGCGCTAGTTCCAAGTGAAGCGGTACGACGTCTCACAAGTCTCCTCGGGCGGTCGCGGTTGCGGGTGCTTCAGGCAGGAAACCACATCTTTGCTTGTGTGCCCAGCAGTGAAGGCGTAAGTCTGCGCCAACAGTTCTCGACGACAACATGAAATGTGCAGGAGAGCTCAGGCTGCTCGCCTCGTTCTCATCCGTCCGGTGGGCGGTTACCTCAAGGCAGACTGAGAGGATGAGTGACCCCCCGGCATCAGCCGTTCCTATTCGGATCCGTAATCTGCTCAAGAGTTTCGGGCACATCACCGCCGTCGATGGGATCGATCTGACGGTGACCGAGGGGTCGGTCTACGGGTTCCTCGGGCCTAACGGCGCCGGCAAGACCACGACGCTACGGATGATCCTCGGACTGATCCGCCCGACGTCGGGAACCGCGGAGCTGTTCGGGCGCGATCCGGTTAGGGATGGCGTGGTGTCCTTGGATGGAGTCGCCGGCTTCGTCGAGGCCCCGACGTTCTATCCGTACCTCTCCGGCCGGCGGAACCTGCACCTCCTCGCAGACCTTGACCGGGGTGGGGGTCACGACCGGGTCGAGGAAACCTTGGCCGTCGTGGAGTTGTCCCATCGCGGTGATGACAAGGTTGGCGGCTACTCCCAGGGCATGAAACAACGACTTGGGCTGGCTGCTGCACTGCTCAGGCAACCCAAGTTGTTGCTCCTCGACGAGCCCACCAACGGTCTGGACCCCGGCGGCATGCGGGATATGCGTCGCCTCATCGGCGACCTCGCCGGGGACGGCTTGACGGTGTTGCTCTCCAGCCACCTGATGGGCGAGGTCGAGCAGCTGTGTACCGAGCTGGCAATCATCGCCCGGGCCGCATCCGGTTCGCCGGCACCATCTCGACGCTGCGGGACGGTCACGCACATTCCGACTACCGGTTGCGGGTCACCGATCTTGCTGGCGCTACCGCTACCGCTGCCAGCGCCAGCGTGCGCGAGGTCAGCGTCTCTCCAGGTGAGAGCGGGGAGCTTCTGGTGCGAGCGGAACCAGAGGCAGCTGCCCGCCTGACCGTCGAACTTGGAAGGGCCGGGATCGGAATCTACTCGATGCTGCCCGACGCGCCGTCCCTGGAAGAGCTCTTCTTCGACCTGACCGAGACTGACGACACCAGCACGGCCGTGGCCGCATGAAAGTGTACGTCTGGGAGCTGCGCAAGCTCGCCAGTCAACGGCGCACTTTGATCGGCCTGGTCGCCGCGGTGCTCATCCCGATCGCCTTCGCCATCGGTCTCGCGGTCAGTCCGGCAAAGGCCCCAGGTGCCGACGGTTCCGCTGACCCGGAGTCGTACCTGACGTGGGTCTACAACACCTCCGGGCTCATGCTTCCCTTCATCGCGTTGTTCTTCTCCTCTCTTGTCCTGCTGCCGCTGCTCGCCGCGCTCGTCGCCGGTGACATCGTCGCGGCAGAAGACGGCAACCAAACGCTGAAGACAGTGCTCACGCGCTCAACCGCCCGGCTCGCCTTGCTTACTGCCAAGGCCGCCGCAACCGCAACGTACGTGGTCGCTCTCATCGCGATCTTCGGTGTCAGCAGCACAGCCATCGGGGCCCTTGCGGCGGGTGCTCACCCGGTCACGCTGGGAGGCTTCCCCTTGGCAGGAGGTTTTTCGCTCGGCGCACCCAGCATCGGCGTCGGGACGATTCTGAGCCGGATCGCTCTCTCGCTGGCCGTCTACACCGCGCCATTGTTGTCGGTCAGCGCGTGGGGCTTCTTGTTGTCCACCGTGACCCGAAACAGCGCCGCCTCCATTGTGGGGATGCTGGTCTTCAGTTTCGCCAACCAGATCATCGGCTTCCTGCCGAACATCCCCACTGCTGTCACGCGCTGGCTGCTGACGGACCAGTTCACGGCCTGGCAGGCGGCGCTGGGCACGAGCATCGACTTCTCACCGCTGCGGCATGCGGTCGCCGTCAGCTTCTTGTACGCCGTTCCACCGCTGCTGTTCAGCGCCTGGTGGTTCCAGCGACGGGACGTGCTGGTCTGACCGTTCCGGGGCCTAGAGACCGGGGCCCCGAGGCTCTCACCAGGAGGGGAACCGGGCTAACGGGGGATGGAAAGCAGATTCTGGACGAGCAACGCGGCGGTGAGCTGCACCGCAAGGCCGTATCGCGCCCAACGCTTGGAAAGCAGTGCACAGCCGACAATCAGCCACGGTAGGAACGGTAGCCAGATGCGCTCGACCTCCCCTTTACTCAGGAGGGAAAGATCGGCGACGGCCACCATGATCGTCGCGGCGGCGACGATCAAGACGACCGGCCGCGTCGCCCGCTCAGTGAGATAGCTCCGGCCTCGGCCAAGCGTTTGCCAGACGCCGGCGAACATCACCGGTCCGGCGCTGACACCCAGTGCGGCGAAGTCGGCCCACAACCAGTACGACGCCGGCCGCTGACTTGCCACGCCGTCCATGTATCGCTGCCGCACCACCGGAAAGGCGTCCCACCAGGCGAAACCCTCGACAGCGAAGATCAGGACCACTCCCAAGGCGGCGGCGACGGCCCAGGAAAGGGGAAACCACGATCGCGCAACCATGAGAACTGCAAGCGCCAGTACGCCCATCAAGGTTAGGCCGTACGACAACATCACGCAGTAACCCAGCGACGCTCCTGCCAGGAGTGACCAGCCGATACTGCGACGAGTGGCCGCGACGGCTAGGGCAGCGATACCCCAGGCGGCGACGGCCGCGAAGAGACCGTCCGCCAGCTCGGCCCACCAGATGGCAGCGGGGCTTAGGACGAGGAAGGGCGCTACGAGCCGCGCCCTCTTCTCGGCACCGAGGACACGCAGGGTGACCAGTACGGCGACCGGGGCCGTCGAGGCAACCAGCGTCGTGACGACCCCGGCGGCAAGATTGTCACCCAGCCCAAGGCGCACCAAGAGCACGTAAACAAGCAACGCACCTGGGGGATGCGCCGAGAGATGAACCGACAAGTGGGGACTGGCTGATATCGGTATCCGAGCGACGTACCCGTGCAGCATAGTGGCTACGTTCGACGTCGCCCGAGCCGTCCCGAGGTACTGGTCGCTGAGCTGGATGTGGTCTTTGAGCCCTTGCAATCCGTCGACCGAGTTCAGACTGAACACCCAAACCAGGCTTGTCACCCAAGTGACCCCGAGCAGCACTGGCCAACGGAAACTCGTGGCATATCTCTGCGCCCAACCCAAGCTGAGCACCGCGACGGCAAGGGCAGCATAGGATCCGGGGCCCCATCGCGGCCGCCAATTTGCTCGAAGTGGTGGAAGGTGACTGAGCACCTGCCAGTGGGTCTCACGCGGCAGGAGCACAGCCAAGGCCATCAGCACGAGAGGGGTGGCCAAGCCGATCCATGGCCATGCGGACGTGCGAAACGCGACGCCCCGCGCACCCTTCAGGGGAGGCCGCTCGTGGCTCTGGGTCAGCGGCACGTGCAGACTCTACGGAGGCTGCGCGCAACTGCTGCCGTGCGACCGGTGTCTCGTGCCACACTCGACCGGTGCCAATGCCGCGTCCAAGCATCGCCGTGATCGGCGGTTCGGGCTTCGACGACTTTCTAGCCGACGGCGCGGCCGAGGCGGTGGCTCTCAAAACGCCCTACGGCGATCCCAGTTCCGAAGTTCTGATCGGCGCGGTCGCCGGCCGCGACGTCGCCTTCTTACCAAGGCACGGAGCGGGACACCGCTACCCCGCCCATCGAATCAACTACCGGGCCAATCTATGGGCGCTGCGCTCACTGGGGGTCCGCAGGGTACTCGCAGCGTGCGCTGTTGGCGGCCTTTTGGAGAGCCTTGGCCCCGGAAGCCTCGTCGTGCCTGACCAGCTGGTCGACCGCACCAGCCATCGCATCCAAACCTACTTCGACGAGGGAGCGTGCCATCTCGCATTCGCCGACCCGTACTGCGGCGAGCTCCGCGCTGCGCTGGTCCGTGCTGCGCGTCACCATGCAACGCCTGTGACCGATGGCGGCACGATGGTGGTCATCGAGGGACCGCGGTTTTCCACGCGGGCCGAGTCGCAGTGGTATGCACGGCAGGGCTGGTCGCTCGTGAACATGACCGGGCACCCCGAAGCGGTGCTCTGCCGTGAGTTGGCGATGTGCTACGCGACCGTTGCCATGGTGACCGACTTCGACGCGGGAGTCGACGCCGCCGGCGCCGTCGACCAAGCCACAGTGCTCGCGACTTTCGCCCGAAATGTTGACGGCTTACAGACGCTTCTCCGCGCAGCGGTGGCTGCCGTCCCGGCCGAAGGCTCCTGCACTTGTGGCGACGTCCACCGGGGCATGACACTGCCGATCAAGCTCCCGTGAGAGTCGTAGTCACCGGGGCTGCCGGTTTCATCGGGGCGGCTGTTGTTCGGCTGCTGGCCGGTCGGGGCCACGACGTCGTCGGCGTCGACGTGCTCCTTGATGTCGCCCATCCAGATGGCGCCTCGGAGGTCAGCACGGATGTGCATCGGGTGGACGTCCGCAACGCGGATGCGCTGCGACCGATACTGCTGGGGGCCGACGTGGTGAACCACCAGGCGGCGATGGTCGGTCACGGCGTCGACGTGGCCGACTACCCCGGATACGCCTCGCACAACGACCTCGGGACTGCCGTTCTGCTGGCGGCTATGGCGAACGCCGGCATCCAGCGGTTGGTGCTCGCGTCGTCGATGGTGGTATACGGCGAGGGGCGCTACCGCTGCGACCAGCACGGCGAGGTGCGACCGCGGCCGCGTCGTACTGATGACCTCGCGGCTGGCCGCTTCGAGCCCACCTGTCCGCAGTGCCGCCGAGACCTGAGCTGGTGCCGGGTTCCTGAGAGCGCGGCGTTTGAGCCGCGCAGCGCCTACGCGGCGTCCAAGGTCGCGCAGGAGCACTACGCCGGGGCATGGGCCCAATCGCAGTCCGGGAGCGGCGTCGCGCTGCGTTACCACAACGTCTACGGCCGCGGCATGCCGGCGGACACGCCGTATTCAGGTGTCGCGGCGATCTTCCGTTCCGCGCTGGCGCGAGGTGAGGCGCCCCGGGTGTTCGAAGACGGCGGCCAGACCCGCGACTTCGTCCACGTCGACGACGTTGCAAGCGCCAACCTCGCGGCGGTCGAAGCTGTCACCGACCACCCGGTCGGGCTGACCCCCTACAACGTCTGCTCGGGACAGCCCGTCACCGTGAAGGAGATGGCCTCGATGATCGCGCGAGCCTCAGGTGGCCCTGAGCCGGAAGTAACAGGGAAGTACCGTGCCGCCGACGTACGCCATGTCGTGGCGTCGCCGACGGCCGCCGCCAGTGGTTTGGGTTTCCGTGCGCGTATCTCTCCACAACAGGGGCTGCCGGAGTTCGCCACCGCGCCGCTTCGGAGTCGGTAACCTGCGTCGACCTCCGGGCCGAGCTCAGGCGGTCCGGGTCATGGCATCGGTCCCAGTTGGGAACGCAAGAGCGGGCAGGCGTACCTCGAACCGGCAACCTCGGCCCCGGTTCTCGACCACGATCTGCCCCCGGTGGGCCTCGACCAGGCCCCGGGCAATGGCCAGGCCGAGCCCTGCCCCGGCTCCGCTGTGCCCGGCTTCGCTCGATCGCTCCCCTCCTGCGTGACCGCGGTAAGCGACTTCGAAGAGCCTTGGCAGGTCTGCCTCCGGGATGCCGCCGCACCCGTCGTCCACCCGTAGCCACACCTCCGAAGAGTCCATCCCGGTAGAGACGACCACCTCGCCATCGGTCGGTGTGTGCCGGACGGCGTTGCCGAGCAGGTTGCGAACCACCCGCACCAGCTCGGTGGCCGCACCCTGCACGAGCGGACCGCTCTCTCCTTGCCGGCGCTCGACGCGCACCTGCACTCCCGAAGCCTCCGCGACCGGGCGTACCGAGGCCACCGCTGCCCGCACCACGTCAGCGACGGAGACCGGTGACAGGGCCGGAGCGACGGCCCCAGCGTGAATGCGTGACATCTCGAACAGGTCATCGACCATGGCCGACAGCCGAAGCGACTCCGAGCGGATCTGCCCGGCGTACTCCGCGACATCGATCGGTTCGCTGACCACCTGATCCGCCAGCGCCTCAGTCATCGCCCGGATTGCAGCCAGCGGCGTGCGTAGGTCGTGGCTGATCCAGGCGACGAGCTGTCGTCGGCTTTCATCCGCCATGCGCTCACGCTCTCGAAACTCGCGCTCCCACACGCTGCGGCGCGCGAGAGAGCGGCCAAGGAACACCGCGGTGACCGCGCACACCACCGTGACAACCACCCAGACGACAGCGGTACTACGCAGCTCCTCGGTGAACATGAAGCCGCTGGTGACGACGACACCCGCCAACATGGCGAGCATCGGTATCAGGGTCAGCACCACGGTCGAGAGGGCGAGCGATCGCAGCCGCAGCCGCTGCAGGATCAGCGAACCCGCGGCGACGACGAGCACCGAGCACAACACCGCCAGCAGAATCGGATGGCTGTACACGGACTCACCCTTTCTCCGGGTCGTAGCGGTAGCCGATGCCGTAGACCGTAGCGATTCGACTGGTGTTTGCGTCGGCGTCCAGTTTGCGCCGCAGTCGCTTCACATGCACCGTGACCGTTGAATAGTCCCCGAAGGACCAGCCCCAAACCTGCTCCAACAGGTCAGCGCGGGTGAACACCTGCTCCGGATGCGCGAGGAACCAGGCGAGAAGATCGAACTCCCGGAGGGTGAGCATCAGGTCGCGATCGTGCATCCGCGCTGAACGGGCTCCCGTGTCCAGGACTAGGTCGCCGTCGCGAAACAGCCGCTGGCGCTGGGGACCCTGATCCGGCTCGGGGCGCATCCGGCGTAGTACGGACCCCACCCGGAGAGCCAGTTCACGCGGACTGAAGGGCTTGGTCACGTAGTCGTCCGCACCGAGCGAGAGTCCGGTGAGCCGGTCGTCCTCCTCCGACAGCGCCGTGAGCATGATGATCGCGATCGGGGGATCCCGCCGGATCTCTTCTCGCATGCGGGCACACACGCTCAAGCCGTCGATCCCGGGAAGCATGAGGTCGAGCACCACGAGGTCGGGTGTGTCGTCAGCGGCGAGCCTCAACCCGCTCTCACCATCGGGAGCCGTGCTGACTCGGCGGCCGTCTCGTTCGAGGTAGCGCCGGACGACGTCACGCACCGAAGGGTCGTCCTCGACGACCAGGACGTGCGTCGCAGCTGGCGACGTCAGCGGCTCGTCGGGCACGTCACCAGCCTGTCCGCAGCAGTGAGATGATCCTCACAGGTCAAGCGTCGCATCACAAGGAGCCAGCAGTAGTGAACGCCGCGACGACCACAAGCGCGCCTCTGAGCCTCCCCGACATCGTCGACAGTAAGCGGCCCACTCCAGAACGGCAATCGCCCCGAAGCCCTAAGCACGCGGCCGACATCAGATCGAGAGGACGGCGTCACAGGTCCGTCACCACTTTTGACCACCCGCTCCCTGCCCGGTGGCTTAGTTTTCCAAGATGGGGACTTCTTCGGCGGCCAGCAGTCGCATGTGAGTGCCGGCGGTAGCTCAGGAGAGGCTGACTTCGACTGCGATGTGATCCTGCCGTGTCGAGACGAGGCGCTATCGCTGCCGACGGTTTTCCAGAACTGGCCCCACGGTTTGCGTGCGGTCGTCGTCGACAACGCGTCAACGGACGGTACGGCTGAGGTGGCACGTCGCTACGGCGTGCAGGTCGTGTCGGCGTCGGTTCCGGGGTACGGGTCGGCCGTGCACGCCGGCGTCCAGGCGGCGCGTGCGCCTTTTATCGCGGTCCTCGACGCCGACGGATCGTTGAGCCCGAGTGACGTCTTACCGATGCTCGAGCTGGTACGCACGGGTGAGGTGACCATGGCGGTTGGCCGACGCCGTCCGACGGCTCGCAGCGTATGGCCATGGCATGCGCGAGCGGGCACCTCCATGCTGGCCTGGTGGCTGCGTCGACGTACCAAGTTGGGGGTGCACGACATCGCGCCGATACGGGTGTGTCGGCGCGACGACCTGTTAGCACTGGAGGTCAAGGACCGCCGCTTCGGTTACCCCCTCGAGTTGTTGCTGCGCGCTGCCCAGGCGGGTTGGCGCGTCAACGAAGTGGATGTCGCTTACGGGCCGCGGGTGGTTGGGACCCGGTCAAAGGTGTCTGGGAGCCTTCGCGGGACCATGCGTGCCATTTCTGATTTCGCCCGAGTGCTCTCGTGAGGCGAGTCAAATCACCTCGCCGCCCAGTCGTGTTGGTTGTCGCCAAGGCACCGGTACCCGGCTACGCCAAGACACGCCTCGCCGTTGATGTCGGAAACGACGCCGCTGCCGACATCGCAGCTGCGGCCTTGCTGGACACCCTCGAGGTGGTAAATCGGCTCGGAGTCCTCAGCGTTGTGGCGCTCACCGGTGACCTCACTCGCGCGGCTCGGCGGCGCGACCTCGAGCAGGCCCTGGCCCGGCACCGCAGGATCGAGCAGCGAGGCGGTGAGCTCGGTCAGCGGCTGGCGGCGGCGCACTCCGACACCGCACAGCTGACCCGTGCTGACGCCATCGTCCAGGTGGGCATGGATACCCCACAGCTGACTCCCGACCTCATCGGCGAGGCCCTGGTTGCGTTGGCGGAAGCCGATGCTGCGATCGGCGCCGCTACGGACGGCGGCTGGTGGTGTCTTGGCGTTACCGACGCCGGTTTGGCGCAGTGCCTCGCCTCGGTGCCGATGTCACAGTCCGACACCGGGGAGAAGACCTACCACGCCCTACGGCGCCAGCGGGCCAAAGTCATCCGGCTGCCGGTGCTCACCGACGTCGACACGGCTCGAGATGCGCTCGAGGTCGCCGAGGCAGTCCCACGCTCGAGGTTCGGCTGCGCCGTTCGGACACATACGGGTTCGGCGTCCTCAGGAGGTCGTCGGTGAGCGTGAGCGCACTGGTTTGTCCGCGCGTTGCTTTCGAGGCAGCGCTGGGCGGTGAGCCGTGTCAGGTCGTCCGCCCGGGCGAGCCACTCGCTGCCTTGGCCACGAAGCGGTGGCTGGGTCCTCCTGACCCGATCGACCATCGTCTGTTGCTGAGCCAGTGTCGGGGTCCGACGCTCGACGTCGGCTGTGGCCCGGGCCGGATGACCGCGGCGCTGCTTCAGCAGGGAACCGTCGCCTTAGGCATCGATGTCTCGGCGGTGGCCGTACGGCACTCCCTCGCCAGAGGAGCGACCGCCCTGCGCCGCGACGTTTTCGGGAACGTTCCGGCAGCCGGTCGCTGGCACCACGTGCTGCTCGCCGACGGCAACGTCGGTATCGGTGGCGACCCGGTGCGTCTGCTCCGCCGCAGCCGAGAACTGTTGCGCGAGGGCGGCACTATCGTGGTGGAGCTGTCAGCTCCAGGTATCGGCGTGCAACGCGACCGCATTCGACTTCGTGTCTTCGGACGCATCAGCGCACCATTTCGATGGGCCTTCGTCGGCGCTGACGCCATCGACTCGCTGGCGGGCAGCGCGGAGCTTGAGGTCGTCGACACTGGAGCCATGGGAGGCCGTTGGGCGGCGGTTCTGCGGCATTCACTGACTGGACGGAGAAGCGAATGACCCCCACGGCCGGATCGGGCTCTTCCCGGCGTGACTCTGGGGAAGTCTCGGATGACATGGCCACCGGCAAGCGTGCGGGGCCGGCATATGGCTTTCCGGCTCCGCTTTGGAAGGCGCTGGAACGTCATCGACCGCCCGGAATCGGTGCAAGCAGCCGTTGGTGGCGCAGCCCCCTGCGTGGCCCGTGGTTGACGTCGGTGTTCGCCTTGGTGTTGTTGTGTGCGTTACCGATCGTGACGCTGACCGGCCTGTTGTCGTGGGTTGCCTATGGTTCCCAACCAATCCCGGGGGACGTGGGGCACCTACACCTTCCGTTCTTTTCCTGGCCGACGTCACCGGCTTGGCTCTATCGGCTCAATCAGGGAATTCATGTCATCTTGGGCCTGACGCTGATCCCTGTGGTGCTGGCGAAACTCTGGTCGGTGGCACCGAAGCTGGTCGCTTGGCCGCCGGCACGATCGATCGCCCAAGTGCTCGAGCGGTTGTCGTTGTTCGCGCTGGTCGGCGGGATCCTTTTCGAGATCGTTACCGGAGTGGCCAATATCCAATACGACTACCTCTTCGGGTTCAGCTTCTACACCGCGCACTATTACGGCGCATGGGTGTTCATCGCTGGCTTCGTCGTCCACGTGGCAATCAAACTGCCGCGCATGGTCACCTCGCTACGCTCACGGTCGCTGCGCAAGGAACTGCGGACCCCGCTGTCGGCGACTCTCCCCGAGCCGTCGGACCCCGATGATCTCGTCGCGATCAACCCTGCAGAGCCAACGATGTCGCGGCGTGGAGCGCTGGCGTTGGTAGGCGGAGGCTCCCTGCTTGTGGTTGCGGTCACGGCTGGCCAAACCATCGGCGGCCTCACCCGCAGGACCGCGTTGCTCCTTCCCCGCGGCCGCACCTATGGTGATGGCCCGAACGACTTCCAGATCAACCGCACGGCCGCGGCCGCCGGGATCAAACCCGCCGATGCCGGCGCCGGCTGGCGGCTGATGGTCTCCGGCGCATCCGCACCGATGTCGTTCAGCCGATCGGAACTCCTCGCGATGCCGCAGCATACGGCGGTGCTGCCCATCGCCTGCGTCGAGGGATGGTCCACCACCCAGTCGTGGACCGGAGTGCGCCTGCGTGACCTGGCGGCGCTTACCGGGATCACCACCCCTGACACCGCAGACGTTCAGTCGCTTCAGCCGGCGGGCTCGTTCAAGCGGGCAATCTTGCTGAGCAATCAGGTTCTCGACCCGGACTCTCTTCTGGCCCTGCGAGTCAACGGCAGCGATCTGTCGTTGGACCACGGGTATCCCGCCCGGGTCGTCGTGCCGGCCCTGCCGGGGGTACACAACACCAAGTGGGTCAAGTCCATCACCTTCGCAGGGCCGCCCAATGCGTAGCGCATTGCAACAGTTCCGTCGCTTCTATGGTGCGAGTCCGCTGCACCTACTCGCGATGCTCGCATGCTTCACCCTCCTCGCCTACGTCTTCGCCTTGACCCGCGATTTCTCGACGGCGCCGCGGATGGCCATCTGGTTCTTGGGTGTCGTCCTGGTCCACGATCTCGTGCTGCTGCCGTCGTACACCGCGGTTGACCGGGGGTTCGGCTGGATCCTGCGAAAGCTACCGCGGGGTTCGTCGGAGCGACGAACCGTTCCCATCGTCAACTACGTGCGCATCCCGACCCTCGCAGCCGGTTTGCTCCTCCTGATCTTCTTGCCGGGAATCAGCAAGCAGGCTCCGCGAACCGTCATAAGTAAGACTGGATTGAGCGAAAATCCATTCTTCGGCCGGTGGCTTGTGCTGACCGCCGTGTTCTTCTTCATCAGCGCAGCCCTCTATGCCGTCCGGAGACTACGACATGGGTTCGCTCGATCCCGGACGTCTGGTGACAAGGACCCCCCTCGCCGGGTGTCTCAGAAGTAGTCGATAGCCGTCGCTCTCGGCGGGCCGACCGCATCCAGCCTCTTCCCCTCTGGCGTCGCTGGCGTCAGCACGGTGTCGGCGGCCTTGCGCAGTCGGGCAACCACCTCGGCGACACCGCTCCCGGGAACCGGACGGGCATATCCGAGAACTAGGGCCCCTGCCGGGGAAAGGGTTCCGTACATCGACCGGGCGCCTTGCACAGCGACACCCACTTCGGTGGCAGCCAGCACGAGCTTCGCCTCGTCGAGGTCGGGAGGCAGCCGGACCATCACGTGCAGGCCGGCAGATGCTCCCATCACCGTCCAGTCCGGCAGCTCGCTGGCGAGGGCACTCAGCAGATCCTCGCGTCGTTGCCGGTAAACCCGCCGCATCCGTCGTACGTGCCGGTCGTACCCTCCGTTTTCCAGCAGCCGGGCAAGGACATGTTGGGCCAGGACGCTACTGCCGAAGTCGTCGTCCCGCTTGGCGGCGACGATCGGAGCCTGAAGCTCGGCCGGTGCCACGACCCAACCCAGTCGCAGACCCGGGGCGAGCGTCTTGCTCACCGACCCGACGAGAACCACCGAGGTGGGTGCCAGCCCTTGCAGGCAGCCGACCGGCTCACGGTCGTACCGGAACTCCGCGTCGTAGTCGTCTTCGACGATCGTGCCGTCAACCTGCTCGGCCCACCGGATCAACGCGGTCCGCCGAGCCGACGCCAGGAGGACCCCGCACGGATACTGATGGGCCGGTGTGACCAGGACGGCCCGCGAGCCGGTGCGTTCCAGCGCCTCGACGTCGATGCCGTGGTCATCAACCGGTACGTCGACGATATCTAGCCCGTAGCGGCCGAGCACCTGTCGTTGG
>JBBPZH010000012.1:0-7816 GCA_038198965.1 Propionibacteriales bacterium | reverse complement strand
CAGCGTCGCCCCGGCACGCCTCCTGTCCTGGCGATTTGTCGGGTTGGCATGAGCCGGGCTTGACCGCTCCAGCCTGACAGGCGGCGGGGCGGAAGGGGTGAGTCAACTACGCAGCGGCAGGCGGTGCAGCTGGACGTCGGCGATCATGTCGTCGCCGACCTGGGCTGTCATGTACGTACAGAACGGCTGGCGCCGGCGGTCGGTCGGAGAGCCCGGGTTGAGCAGGCGCAGACCGGTGGTGGTCGTGGTGTCCCACGGGATGTGGCTGTGCCCGAACACGAGCACGTCGACGTCGCCGTACGCCGCCGAACAGCGCCGCTCGCGTCCGGCCGCGTCGCCGGTCTCGTGGATGACGGCGAACCGGACGCCGCCCAGCTCCACTCGAGCCACCTCGGGCAGCCGCGCACGCAGCTGATCCCCATCGTTGTTTCCGTAGACCCCAACCAAGCGCACGGCTCGCTCCTCGAGCCGGTCGAGCAAGGTCACGTCGACCCAGTCACCGGCGTGGACGACGACATCGGCGCGGATGACCTCGTCCCATACTTGCAGCGGCAGGTCTCGAGCGCGTTTCGGCACGTGAGTGTCGGCCAGCAACAGCAGCCTTGATGTGGACCCCTCACCCGAGATCTGACTCCCCTCCCTCGACGTGGTCGCCCCGCGGGCCGCTCTCCGCGACCTCCGGAGGTCCTTCGGTGCCGAGCTCCTCCTCGTCGCTGGCTCGCATCAGTGCGATCAGCTCCTCGGCCTCGGCCGGTGCGGGAACGCCCCAGCCTGGCTGGTAGCCGTAGACCTCGTCGAGCAGGCGCCCGTCGGAAAGATTGTCGAGGATCTCGACGAGCTCCGGCCCAATCAGCGCGGGGTGCTCGACTCCACAGGCTTCGGACACCTTGAGCAGGTCCCGGCGCAGCGTCTTGATGTAGTTGGCGGCTCGAGCGGCCTTCAACGTCGGGTCGAGCCCGTGCGCCAGCCACTTGTCCTGCGTTGCGACACCGGTCGGACAGTTCCCCGTGTGGCAGCGCTGCGCCTGAATGCAGCCGACGGACAGCATCGCCTCTCGACCGACGTTGATCATGTCGACGCCGAGTCCGAACGCCACGATTGCGTTGTCTGGCAAGCCGAGCTTGCCGGCGCCAATGAAAACCACGTCGTTCTGAAGACCGCGCTCGGCGAAGATTGCATACACCCGACTGAAGCCCAGCCGGAAGGGCAGCGAGACGGCGTCGGTGAAGATCATCGGCGCGGCTCCCGTGCCACCTTCTCCACCGTCGATCGTGATGAAGTCGACTCCTCGGCCGCCAGCAGCCATCGCGTCGGCAAGCTCATGCCAGAACGTCAGCTCGCCGACGGCCGACTTCAGGCCCACGGGCAGTCCCGTCTCGGCCGCGAGCTTCTCGATGAAGTCGAGCATGCTGTCGACGTCGTGGAACTCGGCATGCCGCGACGGGCTGAGGCAGTCCTGACCCTCCGGCACTCCTCTGGTCCGGGCAATTTCTGGGGACACCTTCGCTGCTGGCAAGACGCCGCCCAGCCCCGGCTTGGCACCTTGACTCAGCTTCACCTCCAACGCCCGGACGGGCGCGCTGGCCACCAGATCCTTGAGCTTGTCGAGGCTGAACCGGCCGGCTTCGTCACGGCAGCCGAAGTAGGCCGTACCGATCTGGAAAATGAGCTCACCGCCCTTGCGGTGGTAAGGCGACACGCCACCCTCACCGGTGTTCTGCAGGCAGCCGGCAAGTTCGGCGCCTCGGTTGAGCGCCTCGATGGCGTTGCCCGAGAGCGAGCCGAAGCTCATGCCCGAGATGTTCACGACCGAGTCGGGGCGGAAGGCGCCGCGCCTGCCCCGGGCCGCCCCGAGCACCTTCGCGCACGGCAACCACGCCTCCTGCCCCGGCTTGCCGTGGGTGGCGTGCGCTCGCCCGAATGTGCGGTGGTGCACGATCACATTGCCCGAGCTGTGCTCGAGGTCGTTGTCGGTACCGAACCCGAAGTAATTGTTCTCGAGCTTCGACGAGGCGTAGACCCAGCGGCGCTGGTCGCGGCTGAACGGCCGCTCCTCGTCGTTGCCGGTGACGATGTACTGCCGCAGCTCCGGCCCCACCGCCTCCAGCAGGAACCGCCCGTGCCCGATGACCGGGAAGTTGCGCAGAATCGCATGCCGGCGCTGGATCAGATCATGCGCCGTGACCGCAGCCAGCGCGGCAACCGGAGCTGTTTTCCAAATCTTCTTCACGGCAGACAGTCTGCCCGCCCTGTGGTTCCCGCGGAGTCCGGCATGTCCGGTCGGGAGGCTAGCCAGCTCGACGGAAATGCAGGTAGGACGCCGGAGGAACCGCAGCCGTGTAGCCCTGACCCGCGGGGCGTACCTCGAAGTGCAGGTGGCAGCCGTCCGGCGCTCCCTGGTCCGAAGCTCGTGCCATCAGGGTCCCGCGAGCGACTCTGTCACCGGGATGCACATACACGTGCAGCACGTGTCCGATCACAAAGTCGAGGCCGAGGTGCGCGTTGCGCAGCCTGAACGCATAGGGCCCGTACGCCGGCCCGAGCGCGCCGGCTGAGTGCGGGCGGACGACCCTTCCGCGCAGGCCGGCGTACAACCGGGTGCCGCAGGGCATGGCGATGTCGAGGCCGTGGTGGTAGCCGTGCTGATGCCGGCATCGCGGGTCAGGGCTGTAGTACGGCGCCGCCGTGCAGCCGAAACCGACCATCTTGCGGTGCCGGCCGGCGTACCAGTTCGACCGGTAGAAGTGATGGTCCCGCACCCAGAAACGCTTGACGTGCGCGGCGCCGGCGCTCGCGGGCCGAGCTGAGGCGCTGGCTGCTGCCGACGTCGGAGCAGGAAGGTCGCACGTTCGGGCCGATGCCGGCCCACCCGTCGCTACGAGCAAGCAGGCCAACGCTCCACCGGCGAGGCAGCGGCGCAGCAGTGAGCTGGTTCGTGGTCGCATTGCCCACCTCTCACCCCCGACTCGTCAGACGGTAGTCCACCGCTGCTCAGCTGACCTCCCACACGTCACGACACTGGCGGTTGGTCACCGGGAGGCAGGCTGCCTGGCGGCGGCGGACTTGGCCAACGTCTCCGGCATGCGTACGGCCACCACCATCGCAGCGAAGACCACCACCGCACATGCCGCGAAGGCCGTCGAGAACGACAACCGCTCGGCGAGCCAGCCAGCTGCCAGCGGTCCGGTGATCGCCCCTGCGTCAGACGCCATCTGGAAGATCGCGACAACCCGACCGCCCCGGCCGCTCAAGATGTCTCCGACAACGGCGCCGGGTGCGGTCCCGACGAAGGCGCCGCCGGCTCCCATTGCGGACATGGCAATCAGGAAGAGGGGCAGCGACGAGGTAACAGCGAGCAGCAGGAGTGCCGATCCGGCGACGGCCGTCCCGATGATCATGGCTGGCCTTCTACCAGCTCTGTCGACATACCGGCCGGCGAACGTCAGCCCGAGCACCTGCGTCAGTGCCGTGAGCAGAAAGCCAACGCCAGTCCAGCGCGCCTGCTGATGCAGCACGTCAAGGACGAACAGCGGCACCAGACTGATGCGGACACCGAAGAATGCCCAGCCGATGGCGAAGTTCACCGCCACGGCTGCTCGGTACGCGCGATTGTGGAGGGCTTCGCTGAGCGGCGTGGCCCGCGCCGGTGCCGACGACTCGGTCGACGCCCTGCCCGAGTCGGTCGGCGCGTCATCGGAGTAAGCCGACTCGTCTGCATCAGACCTTGCGCCCTCGGCTGCACTTATCGCCGGCTCGCCGCGTGGCCCGGCATCGGCACCAAGCCGGGCGCTGGAAAGAAACACTGCCCCGATCGAACCGGCTGCTACCAGTGACGCGGCGTAGACGAAGAACGGCAGCCGTAACGAGTAGTCGGTCAGGAAGCCGCCCGCCAACGGCCCGAGCAAACCGCCGACCAGGAAGCCCGACTGGAACATCCCGGTCGCCCGTCCGCGCCGGGAAGCGTCGACCACTCTGAGCAGCAAAGCGGTGGCCGAGATCGTGAACATGGCAGAGCCGATGCCGCCGATCCCGCGTAGCACCAGGAGTTGGGCGTAGCTCTGCGACAGGCCGGCCAGACCCGTCGACACCGCCACGATGCCGATGCCGGCGGCGAGCACCACGCGCTCACCGGCCACATCGACAAGTCGGCCACCGCCAAGTGCCGACACGAAGCGCATGAAGGCGAACGCGGAGATGACCGCCCCGGCAGCCGTTTCACCGACTCCGAACGACCTGGCGAACTGCGGGATTGCCGGTGCCACGACGCCGTACCCAACCGCCACGGCCACCGCGACAGCAGCCAGCACCGCGACCTCTCGAGGGAGGCCGGCCAAGGGGTTGCGCACGCGATTGTCAGTCGCTCTATGCGGGGTCAATCAACGGCGAGTCAGTCATCGGTGAGTCAGTCATCGGTGAGTAGGTCATCGGCGAGTCGGCGTACGAACAGGTGCGACGCCGCATCAGTCGGGATCTCGGCTGTCTCGCCGGCACTTCCGACCAGGACGCCGGAGTTGCCGCGTCGGACGGTGACGACCTCCCCAGGCTGAGCCCCGATCCGGCGCAACAACGACATGATCTCCTCGGTCTGGATCGGCTCGGCGATGCGGCACACGACAACGTGCTCCTCCTTGTCGCCCGCGACGGCGTCTACCGGTTCCACGCCTTGCAGGAACGTTTGCTCGAGAGCACCCTCGCCGAGCTCATCGAGGCCTGGAATCGGATTGCCGTACGGCGACACCGTGGGATGGTCGAGGATCTCGAGCAGGCGCCGTTCGACGGTCTCCGACATCACGTGCTCCCAACGGCACGCTTCGGCGTGGACGTGCTCCCAGTCCAAACCGATCACGTCAATCAGCAACCGCTCAGCGAGGCGGTGCTTGCGCATGACGCGGGTGGCCAATCGCCGCCCCTCGTCGGACAGCTCCAGATGGCGGTCGCCCTCGACACTCAGCAGGCCGTCGCGTGCCATCCGGTTGACGGTCTGGCTCACCGTCGGACCGGACTGGTGCAGGCGTTCGGCGATGCGCGCCCGCATCGGCACGATGCCCTCCTCCTCGAGCTCGAAGATGGTGCGCAGATACATCTCCGTTGTGTCGATGAGATCGGTCACGTGCAGCAGTCTGCCTGTCGACGGAATGAGTGAGTTCCGCCATTGTCGCGCACATCTGGTTGGGCACGATGAGGGCATGGCTCCCGCCGTCTTGTGGTTTCGCCGCGACCTACGACTGCGGGACAACCCCGCACTCGCGCGCGCGGCCGCAGCCGGTGACGCCGTGGTGCCACTGTTCGTCATCGATCCGGCGTTGTGGCGGCCGGCCGGCGAGCCGCGGCGCTCATATCTGCTGTCGAGCCTGGCGGCACTTCGACGCAGCATCGGCGGGCTGGTCCTACGGGTCGGGGACCCGGCCGACGAGGTGGCAGCTGTCGTCGCCGAGACGGGTGCCAACAGCGTCCATATGGCCGCTGACTTCGGCCCGTACGGCGTTCGCCGGGACACCGCCGTCGAGTCGCGGTTGGACGCCAGCGGCGTGCCGCTGGTGCGGACCGGGTCGTCGTACGCCGTCAACCCCGGAAGTCTGCTCACCGTCGCCGAGGAGCCGTTTCGTGTCTTCACGCCGTACTTCAAGGCCTGGCAGGCGCAGAGTTGGCCGGCGCCAAGTCCGACGCCGAGCGTCATCCGCTGGTCGTTGTCAGCGCCCTCTGCTGACCTGCCCACGGGCCACGTGCTGACGGGTGATCCGGAAGCGGCCGGCGTACGGGCCGCGAACGCGCTGACGGGCGATCCTCCCGACGGGATGCAACTTCCACCCGCCGGCGAAGACGCCGCTCACCGGCGGTGGATGCACTTCCAGCAGTCTGGCTTGGCAAGTTACGGCGCGCATCGCAACCGGCCCGACCTCGATGCCACCTCGCGGCTGTCGGTCCACCTGAAGTGGGGCGAGCTCCACCCACGCACGCTGCTCGCCGACCTCGCGAACTCTTGTGTCGATGCCGGTTCGGTGGCCCGCTTCCGCACCGAGCTGGCCTGGCGGGAGTTCTACGCCGACGTGCTCTTCCACCGCCCCGATAGCGCTCGCGAGGACTTCCGCCAAGAGTTCTCCGCGCTGCCCGTCCAGAAGCCGGGAGATCTGTTCAACGCCTGGTGCGAGGGGCGGACCGGCTACCCGATCGTCGACGCCGGCATGCGGCAGCTGCGCGCCGAGGGGTGGATGCACAACCGGGTACGCATGATCGTCGCCAGCTTCTTGGTCAAGGATCTCCACATCGCCTGGCAGCACGGCGCCCGCCACTTCATGCGCTGGCTCGTAGACGGCGACCTCGCCTCCAACATGCACGGCTGGCAGTGGACCGCGGGATCGGGCACCGATCCGGCGCCGTACTTTCGCGTCTTCAACCCGGTCGACCAGGGCAAGAAGTTCGACCCCGACGGTGCCTACATCCGGCGGTACGTAACCGAGCTAAGGGACGTGCCAGCACCGCAGATCCATGAGCCACGTAGTCCGATCGTGGATCACGCCGTCGAGCGGAAACGGTCGCTGGCGGCGTACGAGTCGATCCGCACCCGTACGCCGGCCTGACCCCGCGGTCATGGCGCGGGGTGCTCGGCGTCGTACGTCAGGAAGCCTCGCTGCAGGGAGCACGCCACCAAGACGCCCAGCACGCAGGCCGCCCCGCCGGCAGCCAAGGCCAGCGTCGGAGTGGTCAACGCGGCGGTGGAGCCGGCGACGAAGTCTCCCATCCGCGGGCCTCCGGCCACCACCACGGTGAAGACGCCCTGCATGCGCCCGCGCAGATTGTCAGGCGCAGCGACTTGCAAGATCGTCGAGCGGTACGCCGAGCTGATCATGTCCGCAGCGCCGCTCACCGCCAACAGGACGACACCCAGCCACAGCACGCGCATGAAGCCGAAGCCGCACACGGCAGTCCCGTAGGTGATCACGGCGACTGCGACCGCCGCGCCTTGGCGCCGGACCTTGCTGACCCAACCGGAGAAGGTGAACGCAAGCAGAGAGCCAATCGCCGGCGCTGCCTGCAACAGCCCGATGGTGCGCACTCCACCGCTGAAGAAGCCGCCTGCGACAGCCGGAAAGAGCGCTCGCGGTTGAGCCAGCACCATCGCACACAGGTCGAGAACGAACGTCATCAGCAGATTCGGCGCTCGCTGGAGGAAACGAAACCCCTCGAGCACCGATCGCAGTCCCGGTCTGCCGACGGCACTGTCGTCGCCAGCCAGTGGCGGAACGGCGGGAAGCCGGTAGAGCGCGTACAGCGCTGCTGTGAACGTGACCACGTCGATGCCGTACGCGAAGGCGTACCCGCCGGCGCCGATGGCGAAGGCACCGAGCAACGGTCCGACGGTGAAGCCGAGGTTGAAGGACGCCATGTTGAGCGCGTTGGCCGCCGGGAGGAGGTCGGCGCCGATCAACCGCGGCACGATGGCGCTACGGGTTGGGTTGTTGACGGCGTAACACGCTGACTGCAGCGCAACGATGACGTAGAGGACGCCGACGGAACTGGTGCCGGCGACTGCCTGGGCCGTCAGAGCGATCGAGAGCACCCACAGGCCCGCCGAGGCGACCAGCGCGAGCTTACGGCGATCGACGGCGTCGGCCACCGCTCCGCCGTACAGGCCGAACGCGATCAAGGGTCCCAGGGAGAACAGGCCAACGAGCCCGACTGCAAAGGTCGAGTGGGTGAGCGCCCAGACCTGGATCGCGATCGTGACAGCCGTCATCTGCTGCCCGAGCTGGGAAACGGTGCTGCCAACCCAGAGTCGGCGGTAGTCGAGAGACGCCTGAAGGGGTCGGATGTCGGT
>JBBPZH010000011.1:0-9925 GCA_038198965.1 Propionibacteriales bacterium | reverse complement strand
CCCATCGGCTGGCCGGATTGCTCGACGACGCCGTACGAAACGCTGTCGTTTAGGCAGGGGAGCGACCCCAGCTCGACGGCATGCGTCCCTGGTCACGAGGGCTGCGCCTGGCAGATCACGAGCTCGCCATGGGTGCCGTAGCCGAGCACCGACTCGCCGTACGCCGTGCCGTCGAATGTGATGAGGAGGTGGCGGGGACCGTCGGAGCCCGGCACGGTGACAACCTGAGGGTGCGGGATGTTCGTCCCGTACGGCGCCTGGAGCGTCCCGACGCGCAGCATCTGCAAGTCGTAGACCGGGTACTCAGACGCGTCGGCGTCGCTGGCCACCAGCCGCCAGGAGCTGCCGCTGGTCCCTGGCCCGCTGGTCCCTGGCTCGCTGGTCCCTGACTCGCTGGTCGCTGCCTCAACGTCACTTGCCACCACGCCGTCCGGCAGCCGGGCCAGAATGGGACCCTCGCACTGGTGCAGCGCGTCGTCTGCACCCACCAGGGCCAAGTCTTCCTCGTAACTGCCGCCGGGTGGCCCAACCGCGAGTGCAGGATGGAAGTCGAACCTGTCGGTCTGCGACGGACTGGCGACGAAGCCGACGTACCACCTCTCGTCGATCCGGGTCAGCGCCGGGTCCCATGCGCCGAACTTGGTGGGAAGCCGCAACGGTTTCGTGTCGAGCACAGACACGCCCGAGAGCAGCTCGCGGTTGGTGGTGGTGCAACGGACGTGTATCTCTCCGGGGGCGAAGTCGCCCCATGAGCTCATCGCCACAATGGCCGTTTCATCGTCGATCACGATCTGGCCGGCATGATCGCCGAGGACGTTGCCGTCGCGGCTGGAGAAGATGTGCCCGACCTGCTCCAGGCGACTGAGATCGGTGAGATCGAGGGTGAACACCCCCCAGTGCGCCTGCTGGAAGAAGCCGAGCCCGGCACACGTCAGCGTCAGGTATAGCTTGCCGTCCCGGATGTACGGCGAGCCGTCGGCCAGTTGCACCACGTGCGGGTCACGCACTCCAACGCGGCCGAAGAGCCCAGCACGCACCGCCGTGACGGCTGACACCGGCTGGTCCCCTGCGCCGCCGTCGACGCCGTACGCATAGTGCAAACGGCTCAGCGCCACACAATTCCGGTAGTCGGCGAACACAGCAATGTTGCGTCGCGCCGTCGCCATGGGCTGCCAGCCGTCTCCGGCGTCGAGGAGTGCCGCGGCTTGGTTCTCACACAGGACGAACGCAAAACCGGTGGCTCCCCGTGGCACTGACGACGAGATTGCTGCCGTGCGAGTTCGCCCGCCGGTGCGCTGGTCGATGGTCACCCGACCCGCTCGAGGGTCGTACGTCGCTAGCAGGAAGTCGCCATCTGACGCTGCGGCCAGGCCGGCGCGCACCACCCCCGAAGCGTCAGGAGATAGCCGCAGCTCGACCGCGGCGAACGGTGCTTCGGGCGACGCGTCAGCCAGCTGCAGTCCGCCGTACGTCACACCGGGTGGCGGCTCAATGTCGACGTCGACGGAGCAGCTGGCAACGAGCTCGAAGGGGCGGTAGCGATGCGTCTCGATGAACCGCATGCCGGCCGCTCGTCAGAGAGTGCCCTGCTGGTCGGTGCCGTCGTTGTAGTCGGTGGTGCCAGGTGTGGTGCTGTCGAGCTCGACCCCACCAGGCGACACCTCGTCGCCGGCTCCCGCTGCAACCCCATAGGAGTCGTCGGCAAGTCCGCTGTCTGCGGCTGCGCTGGTGAAGGTGGTCTCCTCGACGGCGTTCACCCCAGGAGTGTCGTGTACGTCCACGATAGGAGTGTCCAAGACCTCCACTGTCTCGGTCGTCATCTCGGTGTCCGACTGGTCACTGGAACTGGAGCTCTTGGCAACCGCCGCGGCGGCCACTCCCGCTGCGGCCGCGGCCGCCACGCCTGCCGCGGCCATCTTGCCGGACACGCCAGCCTTGCCGCTGTCGCCTCGCGAAGTGACGGCTGACTCGACCCCCGGGCTCCCGATGGTCTGGCCCTCGACTTCGCCCCGCCAAGAACCTGACTCGGCGCCCTGGCTCTCGATGAACGACTTGAACTTCTCGAGGTCGGATTCGGCTTGCTTCTCGACGATGTTGAGCCGGTCCCCGACCTTCTCCACGATGCCTTCGGGCTCGTACTCGAGCTCCAAGGTCACCGACGTCGAGTTGGGACCGGCGGAGGAGAAGGAGACGGCCCCAGCGTTGGTGGCTCCCTCGGTGGCCGCCCACGCGATCTTCTCGTCGGGCCGCTGCTCGAGGATGGTGGCGTACCACTCGCGCTTCACACCGCTGATCTCGGCGACCCAGTGCAGACGCTTGTCGTCGAGCTGTTCGACCTTGGTCACGCCGCCCATGAACTGCGGGAAGTCCTCGAACTGCGTCCACTGGTTGTACGCCGTGCTGATCGGTACGTCGACCGTGACTGTCTTCTGCACCTTGGTGGTCATGTCTTCTCCTTGATGTCCGCGGGGGACCTCACGCCGGCTCTTGCCGGAATGTGTTGCCTTCTCCATCTCTTGCCCACCACCACCTGAGCCAAACGAGGCAGTTCCTATGCATCTGCTGAAACGGGCGGCGCAACGTGTTGGCCGATCAGCACCCTGGAATGGCCACGGACCGGTGGTGCGTTGGTCCCAGCTCCACCACTAAGGTGACCTCCACTTGGTGTCGGCCGTCTGTAGTGACCAGTCGGCGACAGCTGCGAATCGTGGAAGTGAGGAAGTTGTTGACGTCTCCTGCAGTTTGGCGGCGCACGTCCCTTGGCGTTGCTGCATCGACTTTGCTTGTCGTCGGACTCGGCACGTCGTACGTGCCATCGGTCGGTGCGACCAAGGCAGCGACCGGCTCCCCGGTCACCGGCGCCGGACGCAGCGGCGGTCGTGGTCACCTCCCCGTCACCTCGGCCGACACGCCTGACAAGAGCTCGTACGACGCCCGACAGGGTGCCAGCGCGGGTGCTCGCGCGGCGCTGCAGCGAAGCGCTGCCAAGGCGTCGTCGCGCCCCGCGACTGCCGCGCTGCGACGCTCGCTCGGCAACCAGGCGGTCGTCGACATCGACGGCTTCACCGGCACCGTGCGCCAAGTCGCCCGGCTCGACGGTTTCCTCACGCCGGCGAGCTCGGCGCCTGCCGCGCGGATCGGTCTGGACTACGTCCGGGCTCACCTTGCGGCCCTCGGCCTGCAGCGCAGCGACCTCGCCACCTTCCGCTTGGCGCGCGACTACGTCGACATCGCGGGCACCCACCACCTCTCGTGGACCCAGTCCAAGAGTGGGTTGACGGTCTTTGGCAACGGTCTGCAGGCTGCCGTCACCCGACGCGGCCAGTTGTTGATGCTGGGCGGATCCCCGATCTCCGGGCTCACCGCTCCGGCGGCCACCCGATCGACTGCAGTCCGAAGCGCTGGGGCAGCCCTCGCCCGCGCCCGAGCCGATGTCGGCGAGTCACAAGCTGTTGGTCCGCAGGACGGCGCTAAACAGGTGCTGTTCGCGACGCCGACCGGTATCCGCCGGGCGTGGCAGACCCTCACGATGTCGGCCGCGCGGCCAATGCTGAGCGTCGTCGACGCCGGCACCGGGCGGGTCCTGTTCCGCAAGGACCTCAACGCAGAGTCCAACACCGGGCAGACCATCCGCACCGCGGTCACTCCCGCGCTCGCCGCGGTCGCCGCTCGCAACCGGGCCTACGCCACGGGCAAGGCGTACCGCTACTTTCCAGGTGCCCGCCGGGGAGGCACCCAGCGCTTCTTCAACTTCACCAAGCGCGGCTGGTTGTCCGCCAAGGCCAAGCGTCTCCAGGGCAACAACACGCACACGTACGCCGACGTAAACGACGACAACAAGCCGAACGCGTCGGAGGAGATCGCTCCGCGCTCGCCGCACACGTGGGACTACCGGCTGAAGCCGTTCCACCTCAAGCACGTGTCGTTCTGCGGCAACCCGTACCCATGCTCGTGGAACCCCAACAAGCCTTACTCGTGGCGGGTCAACCGCAACCAGAACGCCACGCAGGTGTTTTCCTTCGTGAACAACTGGCACGACCACCTGCTCGCAAAGCCGATCGGCTTCAACGCCGCCGCTGGCAACTTCCAGCGCGTCAACAAGATCGGCAAGGGTATCGGTCACGACGCCGTCACGTCGCAGACAGACGACGGTGCCAACACCGACCATGGGCTGCCGGACGGCAACCACATCGACAACGCGAATATGTCGACACCACCCGACGGACACTCCCCGCGCATGCAGATGTACCTCCAGCACGTGCCGCATACGCCGTACAGCTTCAACGGCGACCCGTTCGCACCCACGAACGTCGGTGACGAGGCGGACACCGTTTACCACGAGTACACCCACGGGCTTTCGAACCGGCTCGTCGTCGACGCCAACGGCCACTCCACCCTGGGCGACGTTCAAGCTGGCGCCATGGGGGAGGCGTGGAGCGACTGGTATGCCATGGACTACCTCGTGGCTCACCACCTGCAGCGCGACACGGCCCGCTCCGGCGAGGTCGTGTTGTTCCAGTACGACGGCCTCGGCGTGTACTTGGACCGCACCGAGCCGATCGACTGCGCGGTTGGGCAAGCGCCGAAGCGGTGCACGGGTGGCGCGACCGGTCACACCGGCGGCTACACCTACGCCGACTACGGCAAGGTCATCGGGGCTCCCGAGGTGCACGCTGACGGTGAGATCTGGGCGCAGACGCTGTGGGATCTCCGCAACCGGATCGGCTCGCGGAGCGCCGAGGCGCTGGTGACCCGGGCGATGGAGCTGTCACCGGCCAACCCGTCGTTCCTCGACGAGCGCAACGCGATCTTGCTCGCCGACCTAGCAGTGCGCGGTGGCCGCTTCCAGCACGCGATCTGGCAGGTTTTCGCTCACCGCGGCATGGGCTACTTCGCCGGATCGCTCAGCGGCGACGACACCAACCCCGGCGCAAGCTTCGCAATGCCGCCGCACAACAATGACGTCGGCTCAATCAAGGGCGTGGTCACCAACTCCACCACCGGCCAGCCGCTGGCCGGCGTCCAGGTGACGATCGCCTTCCAGGGGTCGCCCTTCGAGCACAACCCCTCCGCGACGACCGACGCCAACGGCCGCTACTCGATTGGCCCCGTTCCCGTCGGCCGATACCCAAAGGTGCTGTTCTCCAAGGCCGGTTATGACACCCGGCAAGGGGCGATCCGGATCCGATCCGGGACGAACCGCCGGGATGTCGCCCTGGTGCGCGACTGGGCAGCAGCCTCAGGTGGCGCCCGCATCACCAGCTTCGACGGGCCGAACTTCGGCGCCAGCTGCGGACCGATGGCTGCTATCGACCAGTCTGACGGTTCCGGCTGGAGCACCACGGCCGACCTGGTGAACGGTCAGGTGTCGCCGAAGACCCCGAAGAGCATCACGATCAAGTTGCCGAAGCCGGTCAACATAAACGAGATCTCGGTCAACCCGACAGCGACCTGCGGTGACGGTCTCAGCGCGAGCACCGGCCGCTACCGGGTCGCGGTCTCCACGGACGGGTCGACGTACGCGACGGTGTCGAGCGGAGAGTTCTTCGCGGCTGATCGAGGCCACTACAACTCGATTCCGCTCAGCGGGAATCTCGCGGGTGTTCGGTTCGTCAGGTTCACGATCCGGGCGCCGATGGTGCTCGTCGACACCGCGACGTACGGGCAGAATCCGTGCCCCGGTGGCGGGTATTCGGGATGCGACTACCAAGACCTGACCGAGATCGAGGTCTACGGCACCAGCTAAGCAACGATCCCCACGGCGTCGGGGGAGAATGACTCCGTGGCCGCAAGTGTCCGTGCCGGCGTCGCCCGAGTCGACGTGGCCTGGCGGGGGCTCGCGGTGGTCGCGGCGTCCTTTGCGGTGTTGCTTGCCGGATTGGCCAACCGTTACGGCTACCACCGCGACGAGCTGTCCTTCATCGCCGCCGGAGGCCATCCAGCGTTCGGGTACGTCGACCAGCCGCCGCTGGTGCCCCTCCTCGCGCATGCGCTGAACGACATCTTCGACGGCTCGCTTTTCTGGTTGCGGCTGCCGTCGGCTCTCGCCGGCGCCATCACCGTGATCGTGTGCGGGCTGATGGCTCGCGAGTTCGACGACGGGCCCGCAGCCCAGCTGTTCGCAGCCACCTGCTTCGCCGTCTCGTCGATCGCCATGGCAGTGGGGCATCTGCTCTCGCCAACCTCCTTCGACGTGCTGGTGTGGACGCTGCTGAGCTGGCTTTTGATCCGCGCGCTCAAGGATCCGGGGCGGAGCTGGCTTCCACTTGGCTTCGTGGCGGGCCTCGGCCTCGAAGTCAAGACGCTGGTCGTCTTCTTCGTTGCGGCGGTCGTCGTCGGGCTGTTTGTCGTCGGCCCGCGTTTCCCGGTGCGGTCGACGACCTTTTGGGCTGCTGGGGGAGTGGCCTTGCTGCTGTGGATGCCGAACCTTATCTGGCAGGCGAGCAACGGCTGGCCACAGCTCGAGCTGTCGCGGGCGATCGCCAACGGAAGCTCAGGCACCAGCCAACCGTGGTGGGTCTTCCTCCCGTTCCAGTTGCTGCTGGTGAGCCCGGTGCTCGTCCCGGTGTGGCTGGCCGGGCTTTGGCGGCTTTGGCGAGCACCTGACCTGTCGGCGTACCGGGTGCTCGCGTTTTGCTACGTCGCCCTCGCGGGAGTCTTCATGCTGACCGGTGGCAAGCCCTACTACATCGCCGGCCTGTACCCGGTGTTGCTTGCTGCAGGAGCAGCTCCCGCGCTGCGATGGGCCACGCGTGGAGCGAGCCGGCTGCGTCGCGGCCTGCTTGCCGCGGCTCTTGCGACGACGTTGATGGTGTCGACTGTGCTGTTCCTGCCTGTTGTCCCTGCCGGCGACCTCCCTGCGACGCCGGTGATTGCGATCAACTACGACGCCGGGGAGACGATCGGCTGGCCGGGCTTCGCCGCCACGATGACTCGGGTCTACCGCGGGCTGCCGGCATCGGAGCAGGCGACGACGGTCTTCCTCACCGGAAACTACGGTGAGGCGGGTGCTTTGGAGCGGTTTCGCCCTGAGCTGGCACCGGTCTACAGCGGGCACAACTCCTTCGCCACCTGGGGCCCACCTCCCCATACAGTCACCACGGCTGTCGTCGTCGGCTACGACCGCTCCAAGCTCGACGGTTGGTTCGGAGACGTTCGCCGGGCCGCGACCATCAGAAACTCAGCCGACGTCGGCAACGACGAGGCCGGCAACTCGGTGTGGGTCTGTCAACGGCCGCGGGCGAGCTGGCCCGCGTTGTGGCCGCAGATCCGGCATCTCGGTTAGCGTCAGGCGGTTACGGATCCGTAGCGCAGTTCGGTGCGGGCCTGGGCTTTGGCGGCTTCCACCTCGCGGTCGCGCGGTGGAGCGCTGGTCACCAGCTCGCCGAGCAGCGCACGAGTGGCTTGCGCGACGGTCTCGATGGCGGCGTCGAAGGCAGGTTGGTTGGCCTGTGACGGCTTTGTCGTGCCGGCGATCTTGCGGACGTACTGCGTTGCGGCGGCTTGCACCTCGTCGGGGGTCGCTGGAGGTTCGAAGTTATGTAGGGTCCGGATGTTGCGGCACATCTGCACAGCGTACCGAGGACTCAACCCAAGGCATCGACGTAGGCGACGACTCGGTTCAGCAGCGCGGATGCCGTGAGCAGCTCGGCGGGCGGGGGAGGCGGGTTCTCGGCGAAGCCGTACAGGAGTGGCGCTGCCTCTTCGTGACCGAGCGAGAGGGCGACTTGAGCGCAGGCGCGTGCCGCGTCCCTTACGGCAGCCGGCTCGACGGTCCAGATCGCTTCGAAGAGCCGCTGCCGGTCCGGGACGGAGGACTGTCCGGGGAGTTCCCAGGCGGTCAGCAAAGCTGGGTAGGCGGCGGCGTCACAGACGACCAGCCACTCCCTGCGCAGCGGCGCATCTGGTGGGAGATCCACCAACGTTATCCCGCTGGGCGGCGGCACAGGATCCTGGAAGTCCGCGAAGACCATCGTCGAGGCAGCAATTCGCGCCAGCTCGGTCCACCGCTCCGCCGCAGCCCGGAAGAAGCGCCCTTCCTGAAACCCACCGAAGATCGTGGGCCGCTCAGCGCGTGTGCAGCATTCGTCCTCGATGGCCCACGACAACGCGATCAGCGTCGACTTCTTGAGTCGTTGCGGTTGCAGGGCGGGATGCTCGCGACGCAGCGCGGCGTAGACCGAGGGCTCGCTTGGCGGTTCAGCGACGGCTGCCTGCGCCAGCGCCACCTCAGCGATGGCAACCTCCAGGCGTACGCCGGCGCCCCGGCGACGCATCACCTGGCGCACGAGCGCGACGTCTCCCTCGGTGTATCGGCGGTGACCGCTGTCGCGGCGCTCGGCGCGCGGAAAGCCGTGCCTGCTCTCCCACATCCGCAAGGTGGCCGGTTTCAGCCCCGTTTGTTGCGCGAGGTCGCCGATGGTGAGACTCGGCCGACCCGAAGACTTCACGGTCAGAGGTTGCAATGTCGACGGCGATGGGTGCATGCTGTGATCCTAAACCTAAACAGGTCGTTGAAGAAAGTGTGTAGATGCTTTCTTTTTCGGCCACGAGCTAAGGAGATCGGTATGACGGAGACGAAGATCAACACGCCCTTGACTGGCGAAGGCAGCGAGGTCGTCGACTGGACCGACCTGGGGCGCGAGATGTGGTCCTTCCTCACCGGCCGCGAAGCGGCGATCAACTACCGCTTCATCGACATGGCCGTGGAAGTCCCTCGTGACACCGGCGCCGAAGCGCCCCGTGCGACGTGGAAGCTCAACGGAACCCTCCAGGTCACCACAAAGGACAACGCAAGCGCATCTGAGCGCGTCGCCTGAGTTATGGCCAGTCGTCTTAGCATCGAAGCAGACCTTGACTTCTCGCTCGACTTAGCAGGTTCGCAGAGCGTGAACGGGTCGCTGACCGGCTCTGGCAACCAGCTGGAGCTTCGGGTCAGCCATCCGTTCCTGTTCGCCGGACGGTCGGACTCGAGCGCGGTCCGCGGTCTTGCTCAAGGGCTGGCCGCCAGGGGCCTGTCGATCACGGTGGTCGCACCAGGCGGACCTCTCGTTACCTTAGGGGTTGCTCGAACGTCGTGGCTGCAGCGCCGGGTCACGGGCTCGCGCCACATCCGCGTCGAGCGTCGCGCGGGGCTTTGGTCCTTGATCCGCGCGCGCCAGCAGGCCCCATTTGGTGGTGTACTGCCGTCGGCGGAACTGTCGCCGCCTCCAACGCTGCTGCCGGTTGCTCCGACGATGCGGCGGCGACCCCGCCGGGCAGTGACCACGACGCACGACCCCCACCGCGGCGGCAATCCTCGACTCATCCTGCCGGTCGGGCCGTACGCCACGGCGAACGATCGCCGGCAGGTCTTCCCGCTTCGCGACGACGTCACCACCATCGGTAGCGGGCCGGACTGCGACATCCGTCTGCTCGGCCTCGAACCGCTGCATGCTGAGGTACACCACGACGACGAAGACGAGTTCGTGCTCGTGCGGCGAGACGGCACCGGCAGCACACGGGTGTTCGGCGCGCCGGTGGAAACAGCGATCCTGCGCACCGGATGCGGCATCGATCTCGGCCCCTGGCACTTCTCTTACGTTCGGGAGGAGTACGCCGATCACGGGAGACCGTACGGGGGCCGGATTGGCGGAGAACTCGGATATCAACGGCCCCAGCCGAGCCGGGAGTGGCAACGGCGTCAGGTGGAGGAACACCCGTGACGTCGACAAGACCCGTCCTCGTTGCGGGCGCATCGGGCTTCGTCGGACGACGGCTCTGCTCCGCGCTCACCGCAGCCGGGCACGCCATACGGGCCATGACCCGAAATCCGGATAGCTACGACGGCGACGGCGACGCCGTGTACGGCGACGTGCACGATGCCGCCTCGCTGCGCAAGGCTCTCGCCGGGTGCCGAGCCGCCTACTACCTGGTGCATTCCTTG
>JBBPZH010000010.1:0-36076 GCA_038198965.1 Propionibacteriales bacterium | reverse complement strand
CCCTCCACGGTCAGTGGGTGCAACGCGGCAACCGCCGGTGCGGCGCCAGCGGCCCCCACGATGTCGGTGAAGCCGCCGACGACCAGGAGCCGCGCCAGTGGCAGCGGCACCAGCCGCACGGTTGCGCGCACAACTTGCGCCCAAGTGCCCTCCGACCCGACGAACGCTCGAGCCGGGTTGAAGCCGGCGCCGGGCAGCAGGTGCTGCAGGGCGTACCCCGACACCTGCCGGGGGAACCTGCCGAGCTCGGCAGCAATCGGGCCCGCGAACCGCTGACCAACTTCGGCCAGTCCGGCTGCGGTCGGGCCCAGCGAAGAGGCGCGGCCAGCGGCCAAGGTCGTCGTACTGCCGTCGGCGAGCACCACGTCAAGCGACGTCACGTTCGCCGACGTCGTCCCCCACGCCAGCGCCCGGGCGCCGCAGGCGTCGGTGCCGATCATCCCGCCGAGCGTGCAGACCGAGTGCGTCGCCGGGTCGGGTCCGAACCGCAGCCCGTGGGGATTGGCGCTGTCCTGCAGGGCGTCGAGCACCACGCCAGGCTCGACGACGGCTTCTCGGGTGTCCGCGTCCAGGCTCACGATCCGGTTGAAATAGCGGCTGTAGTCGACCACGACACCCGAGCCGAGGGCGCTTCCCGCAAGCCCGGTGCCGGCTCCCCGCGACGTCACCGGCACTCCTGAATCCCGGCAGACGTCGACGAGCTCGACCACGTCGTCGGCATGCCGGGGGAAAGCGACGCACCGTGGCACCAGGCGGTGATTGGAGGCGTCGGTGGAGTACGCCGCCAGCGTTGCGCCGTCGTTGGCGACCGTCCCGCTGAGCTGCTGCGCCAGGGATCTGACAAAGGCGTCTTCAGTCACGGCCCGCCTCCCGGTGCCTGTTGTGCGTTTTGCGATGTCCGATGGTTCTCAGCAGGCTCAGCGTCGCAGACCTGCCTCGCCGGCCGGCAACCTGGCACGTTGAGACGGGAACCGCCCGCGGCGCCTCTGGGAGACTGCAAGGCGTGCACATCGCGGTCGGGATCGTGGCGCTTGTCGCCGTGGTCACGTTCGTCACCGCCTTGTCGCGGCGTTACCCCGTCCCCGCGCCCCTCGTGCTCATCGTGGCTGGCATCGCGGCTTCGTTCGTGCCCGGCGTTCCGACCGTCCAGCTCAGCCCACAGGTGGTGCTGGTCGGCTTCCTGCCGCCGTTGCTGTACGCCGCGGCCATCAACACCTCCCTCATCGACTTCCACCGGAATGCCCGCCCGATCGCCTTGCTCTCGGTGGGGCTGGTCATCGTCACGACGTTCGCCGTGGGACTCGTCGCCCATGCCGTGCTGCCGGTGTCGTGGTGGGCAGCCCTGGCACTCGGAGCCGTCGTGGCCCCACCCGACGCTGTCGCCGCTACTGCCATCGCCAGGCGGGTGGGTCTCCCTCGCCGGATCGTTACCATCTTGCAAGGCGAGAGCCTGCTCAACGACGCCACAGCGCTGGTCGCGCTGCGTACCGCGATCGCGACGGCATCCGGTTCGGTGTCGCTACTGGGAATCGGCGGCGACTTCATAGTGGCGGTTGCTGGCGGTGTCGCGGTCGGGTTGGCCGTCGCATACGTGATTGGCAAGGTCAGGCTCCGGATCACCGATGAGATCACCGACACCGCGGTCTCGATGATCACCCCGTTCTCCGCCTATCTGCTCGCGGACCAGATTCACGGCTCAGGAGTGCTTGCGGTGGTGGTGACGGGCCTCCAGCTGGGGCACCACGCGCACCTGCTGCAGTCGGCATCGTCGCGGGTGTTCGAGCGGACGAACTGGGCGACGGTGGAGTTCCTTCTGGAGAACACCGTGTTCCTGCTCATCGGCTTGCAGGTGCGGCAGGTCCTGATCGACTCCGGAGACAGCTCGTTGTCGGTCGGCCGGATCGTCTTCGCGTGTGCAGCGGTCACGCTGACCGTCATGGTGGTGCGGCCGCTGTGGGTGTACCCCGCCACCTACCTCCCCCGCATGATTCCGGCGATCGAGCGGCGAGACCCGAGCCCGGCGTGGCGGTATCCCGCAGCACTCTCCTGGGCCGGCATGCGAGGCGCCGTAACGCTTGCCGCGGTGTTCATCCTCCCTCCGCAGACGCCACAGCGAGACGTGCTCATTTTGATCGCGCTGGTCGTGGTCGGTGCGACGTTGCTGCTCCAGGGGTCGACGCTGCCGTGGGTGTTGAGGCGGCTCGGGCTACGCGGTCCAGACCCCAGCCAGGACGCACTGCAAGCAGCGAACGCTCACCAGCAGTCGGTGGCTGTGGGCCTTGCCCGTCTCGACGAGGTGGTCGGCAGCGATGACCCCGCCGATGCCGTCGAGCGAGTACGCCGGCGTACCAGTGAGCGCGCCGATGCCATGTGGGAACGCCTGGGCAGCTCGGCGGAGACGCCGAGCGAGGCCTACGCACGGCTGCGCATGCAGGTCATCCAGGCGCAGCGTGCCGACCTGATCCGAATGCGGGACGAGGGGACCGTGCCGGAGGATGTGTTGCGTACCGTCTTCAACGACCTGGATATCGAGGAGACCGTCTTGGACTTCCGCCGCTCACAGAGCAGGGAGAGCCGGGCGGATGAGCTCACTGCCCCCAAGGGGTCGCCGGGGTGCGACCACCTGGAGAAGCTCGCCGACCCTCCAGCGCCCGAACCGCCGGACGCCTGCGGGGACTGCCTTGCCGAAGGTCTGCAATGGGTGCACCTGCGGTTGTGCATGACCTGCGGCCACGTCGGCTGCTGTGACTCCTCGGTCGGCAAGCACGCCAGCCGGCACTTCGGGTCCACCGATCACCCCGTCATCCGCAGTTTTGAGCAGGGGGAACGCTGGCGGTGGTGCTTCGTCGACGAGGTGCTCGGCTGAGCGCCGCAATGGCCGTGGCGGGGGAGTGGCGCATGGGGAGTGACCGTTCTTGCTGACCCTGTGTCCAGGGCCACAGCAGACCACCCCCGCTGCACGCTCGGTCGTGGACAACCGGGCTCTGAGCAGCTCTCGCCTCGCCCCGAAGCGGCGGTGTAACGATCAAGTAACGATGCCGACCTGCCCAGAGCGACTGTGCAATATACGCCTATTCTCAGCATTAGCATAGGTCCACGATTGCGGCGGGGGCGGTGAATGAGCGTTAGATTCCGAACCGCAGTGTGTTCTATGCTCCTCGGACTCACAATTCCGGTTGTACTCACGACCTCTACCGCAGATGCTCAGGACGGCTGCCCTACGGTTGGGCAAGACGGTGAACTGATGGTTTCAGAGCTGGAGCCCGGTCTTAACGTAGTCGATTGCGACCTGGCTGCAGTGATTGTCGTAGCAGGTTCGGCGGCAGTACAGATCCCCGATCCAGGCGGAGGAATCGGTGCCTTCTCAGACGAGAACGGCGGGTCCGACTCACTAACTTATCGACGTCTCGACCGACGGGTCTATGAGTTACTCCAGTAACTCATAGTACTCTGCAACAGCCTACATGGGCACTGATGACGAAAGCGTCCAGATCGCCGGAGTTGACTCTCCCTGCAAAGACACGTTCTTCAAGTATCGGGTGAGTAGTCAGAACAACAATCAAGTCTATCCGCCCGCGCTCGGGGGAGCGGTATGGCACTACAGTAACAACAGCTCAACGCTGCCCGACTATATGGACCAAGAGAGTGCCAGAACAGCAATTCGCGATGCGATCGGTCGTATGTTTAAGGGCCAGACACCCTGTCCGCAGAGCGCCGTATCCAGCCCGGATGCGATTTCTGATGGCAACACCAGTCAAGTGGCCAACATCTATGACAATGGAGGATGCGACAGTAGTACAGATAGTAACAACACCGTCGGCTTCGGTGCACTGCCAGGCAAGTCCACTGCCGTAGCGTGCGTGTGGTGGAACAACTACAATCATATAGTCGAAACCGATATGCGGTTTAACAAGGGGGACAGGCACTTGGGCCTCTTCAACCGGCCCAAACTGCAGCGGCGACATGGACTTGAGCGCCGTCTCGACGCATGAGTCGGGCCATTGGACCGCGCTGCTAGATATATACAATCCCAGCCATAGGAACCTCACAATGTATGGGTTCATGAACGCGTGTGTAAGCTACCCGGCAACGCTGGCTTTGGGTGATCATCTCGGAGTCCGTTATGAATACGGTTCCTAAACCCCTCCTTGCATGTATGTCACGAGCCACAATATCCGCGGTTTCCCTCATGTTGATCTTGGCTGGCTGTGACGCAACTACCCCCTCACACACCTCCACGACTGAAAAGCCTGAGCTTGCGATCGATCGTGCCAACCTCATGCGCCGCTTTATGGGTCGTCAACAGTTCGCTCCCATGGTCGACAAGGTGCCGACTCGCACGCTCGGCGTCAAGACTTCGTCGGCCAGTTCAGCGGCTCGACTCGTGGATACCAGATTTCCGCGCTGCTCCCGCAGCACTGCGCAGAGTTGCCCGCTGATCCTGGGTTTCCGAAGCAAAGCTGAGGCGAAGAGGGTCGCGTCGGAGTTGAATCGGGCCAACGCGGTGAGAGCCAGTGACGCCTGGCTGACGCTGGTCATGGTTCTTCCCCCGCAGCCGCCGTCCAACTTGAAGCGACGCTACGAGGCAGCTCTCACCGTGGGACTGGTGTAGCGGACGAGGTGCTCGGCTAGTAGACCTCCGGCACCCAGCGCTGGGTGTCGATGGGCGGACGCACGTACTCGTCCTTTTGGCGGTCCGGTAGCTGCAGCGGCGCCGAGGTCACGTCCTGGTACGGGATCAGGCTGAGCAGGTGGCTGATGCAGTTGAGCCGGGCGCTCTTCTTGTTGTCTGCGTTGACCACCCACCACGGTGACGTCTCGGTCTCGGTGTGCTCGAACATGACGTCCTTGGCCCGGGAGTAGTCGACCCAGCGGGCCCGGGACTCCAGGTCCATCGGGCTGAGCTTCCAGCGCTTGTCGGGGTTGTTGATGCGGCCCTGGAACCGGCGCTCCTGCTCGGCGTCGCTCACCGAGAACCAGTACTTGACCAACACGATCCCCGACCGGATCAGCATGTTCTCGAACTCCGGCGCGCTGCCGAGGAACTCTCGGTACTGGTCGGTGCAGAAACCCATGACATGCTCGACGCCGGCACGGTTGTACCAACTGCGGTCGAACAGCACGACCTCCCCACCGGACGGCAGCTGGGCGACGTACCGCTGGAAGTACCACTGCGACCGTTCCTTCTCCGTCGGTGCGGCGAGCGCGACCACACGGACGACCCGGGGGTTGGTCTGGTCGACGATTCGCTTGATCGTGCCGCCCTTGCCGGCAGCATCACGGCCCTCGAAGATCACACAGACCTTCAGTCCCTGCGTCGCCACCCAGTCCTGCAGCTTCACCAGATCACGCTGGAGGCGAATGAGCTCGTCCTCGTACGCCTGCTTCTTCAGCCTCTTGGCTTCCTTCTTTTCCGTCTTCGCCCCCTTCGCCGATTTCCCGTCGGCGGAGCGGGACTTCTCGGTCACGGTCATGGCGTGCTCCAGGGCGTCGGGGTGCGCTCATTGTCGTACGCCGACCAGGCGCGCGCCATAGTTGCCTGCGTGAGCGGCCGGCACTTCCAGATCAGCTATCCCGCTGACCTACCGGTCTCGCAGCGCAAGGACGACCTGGCGACGGCGATCCGAGACAACCAGGTGGTCGTGATCGCCGGGGAGACCGGCAGCGGCAAGACGACGCAGCTGCCGAAGATCTGCCTGGAGGTCGGTCGCGGACAGTCAGGCGCTGTCATCGGTCACACCCAACCGCGTCGGATAGCCGCCCGGGCCGTCGCCGAACGCATCGCTCAGGAGCTCGGCACCGAGCTGGGGGACGTTGTCGGCTACCAGATCCGCTTCACCGACCGATCGAGCAGCAGCACGCTCGTGAAGGTCATGACCGACGGCATCTTGCTGGCGGAGATCCAGCGCGACCGGATGCTGCGCCGCTACGACACGATCATCATCGACGAAGCGCACGAGCGCAGCCTCAACATCGACTTCCTCCTCGGCTATCTCAAGCAGCTCCTACCACGGCGTCCCGACCTCAAGCTGATCATCACCTCGGCCACGATCGATCCTCAGCGGTTCGCCGAACACTTCGGTGACGCGCCCGTGATCGAGGTGTCGGGACGCATGTACCCCGTCGAGGTCCGCTACCGCGAGCTCGACGACGACCAGACCACCGGCATCGTCGACGCCGTCGCGGAGCTGTGCCGAGAAGGTCCCGGCGACGTCTTGGTCTTCTTGTCCGGCGAGCGGGAGATCCGCGACGCAGCCGAGGCTCTGCAGGCCGTGCGGCCGCAGCGGCTCACCGACGCCTTCGACGTACTGCCGTTGTTCGGCAGACTCTCATCGGCCGAACAGCACCGGGTCTTCGCCCCGCACGACCGGCGGCGGGTCGTCCTCTCGACCAATGTCGCGGAAACCTCGCTGACCGTGCCCGGCATCCGGTACGTCGTCGACACCGGCCTGGCCCGCATCTCCCGCTTCAGCCCCCGCACCAAGGTGCAACGGTTGCCGATCGAGCCGATCTCGCAAGCCAGCGCCGACCAGCGCAAAGGCCGCTGCGGGCGTGTCGCTGACGGCATCTGCATCCGGTTGTACGCCGAAGAGGACTTCGCTGCCCGGCCGGTGTACACCGACCCGGAGATCCTGCGTACCAACCTCGCCTCGGTCATCTTGCAGATGACCGCGCTTGGCCTGGGCGACGTGGCGCGGTTCCCGTTCCTCGACCCGCCGGACACCCGCAGTGTCCAGGCCGGTCTGCAGCTCCTTGAGGAGCTGGGAGCTCTGAAAATCGGCGAGGCCCGCGGCAGGCCTCGGCTCACGCCGATCGGTCGGCAGCTCGCCCGGCTGCCGATCGACCCGCGGCTCGGCCGGATGCTCATCGAAGCCAGCCGCAACGACTGCCTGCGTGACGTGATAGCGATCGCCGCGGCGCTGTCGATTCAGGACCCTCGGGAGCGGCCGCTGGAGCAGCAGCAGGCCGCCGACTCGAAGCACCGCCGGTTCGCCGACCCCCGTTCGGACTTCGCGGCGCTGCTCAACCTGTGGCGGTACGTCAAGGAGCAACAAAAGGAGCTGTCGTCGAGCGCGTTCCGGCGGCTGTGCAAGGCCGACTTCTTGAACTACCTGCGGGTGCGGGAGTGGCAAGACCTCGACGCTCAGCTCCGCACGTCTGCCAGGCAGCTCGGCCTGACGAGCTCGTCGGCTCCCGGCGACAGTGACGCGATCTCGCGGTCGCTGCTGGCCGGCCTGTTGTCGCACGTCGGGATGCGCGACCCCGAGCGCCGCGACTACCTGGGTGCCCGCGGCACCCGGTTCGCCATCTTCCCCGGCTCCGGGCTGGCCAGGAAACCACCGGACTTCGTCATGGCCGCCGAGTTGGTGGAGACCAGCCGGCTCTGGGCGCGGGTGAACGCCGCCATCCAGCCGGAGGAGGCTGAGACAGTCGGCGCCCACCTGGTCAAGCGCAGCTACAGCGAGCCGCACTGGTCCAAGCGCCGCGGCGCGGTCATGGCGCGCGAGAAAGTCACGCTGTACGGCGTCCCACTGGTGACCGACCGCCTCGTGAACTACGGCCGGCTGGACCCGGAACTGTCTCGAGAGCTGTTCATCAGACACGCTCTCGTGCAGGGGGAGTGGCAGGCCAGGCACCGATTCCTGACGGTCAACACCGAGCTGCTGGCGGAGGTCGAGCAGCTCGAGCACAAGGCCCGCCGCCGCGACATCGTGGTCGATGACGAGACCCTCTTCGACTTCTACGCCGCCCGGGTGCCGACCGACGTGGTCTCCGCCGCCCACTTCGACAGCTGGTGGAAGCGCGCCCGGACGTCGACCCCTGACCTGCTCACGTTCCCCCGTGACCTGCTTGTCAACGCGACTGCCTCCGATATCCCGCTGGGCGACTTCCCGGACGAGTGGCGGTCGGGCGAGGCGAGCCTGCCGCTGACCTACACGTTCGACCCCGGCTCAGACGCCGACGGGGTGCGGGTCGACATCCCGGTGGCCACCTTGCCAGCTGTCGAGGTTCGGGACTTCTCCTGGCCGGTGCCTGGGCTGCGCCATGAGCTCGTCGTCGCACTCATCAGGTCGCTGCCCAAGGCGTTGCGTGTGCACTTCGTGCCTGCGCCCGATGTGGCTGGGGCTTTTCTGGCGGCGACCACTCCGGGTGCAGAGCCGCTGCTCGACGCGCTGGAGCGCTACCTTCGCCGCACCACCGGGGTCGTCGTACGCCGCGAAGACTGGCGGCTCGACGCCGTACCTGCCCATCTGCGGCCGCTGTTCACCGTGGTCGGCAACGACGGGCAGGTGGTCAAGGCAGGGCGTGACCTCGCCACGCTCAAGGCCGATCTCGCTGGCTCCGCTCAGGAGGCGGTGACGGCGGCCGCGTCGGAGCTTGAACGCTCCGGCATCACCGCGTGGGACTTCGACGCCGTGCCGAGGGAGTTCTCGCAGACCCGTGCTGGTGCCCTCGTACGTGGCTATCCGGCATTGGTCGACGAGGGGAGCAGTGTCGTCCTTCGGGTGCTGGCGACGCCGGCCGAGCAGGAGCTGGCGATGCGGTCGGGTGTACGGCGCCTGCTCATGCTTGCGGTGCTCTCGCCAGGCCCGGCCATCGCAGACCGGCTCGACAACGCTGGCCGGCTAGAGATGGCTCTCGGGCCACATACGAGCGCAACGGCGCTGCTGGACGACTGTTACGCGGCCGCCGTCGACACTCTCGTCGACGATTCCGGGGGAGTGCCCTGGGACCGGGTCGGGTTCGATGCCCTCGTCGCCGCTGTGCGGCAGACCGGCGAGTCACGCACCGCACAGGTGGTCACTGCCGCGCGAGCGGCGCTTGTCGCCAGCGCCGAAGTCGGGCGGCGCCTGTCGGGGCGGGCGTCGCTGGATCAGCTGCCCGCGCTCACCGACATGCAGAGCCAGCAGGCGCAACTGGTACACCCCGGCTTCGTGGCTGGGGCCGGGCTGGAGGCGCTGCGGCACTATCCCCGCTACTTCGCCGCCATGGAGTACCGGCTGGATCGGCTGGCCGGCGATGTGCGGCGGGACGCCCAGCTGATGGCCACGATGGCGGGGGTGCAGGCGGCGTACCTCCACGCTTTGGACGACCGGCCGCAGCAGACCGGGCTGCCACCCCAGCTGCAGCGCATCCGGTGGATGCTGGAGGAGCTGCGGGTGAGCCTGTTCGCACAGCACCTGAAGACGCCGTACCCGATCTCGGTGCAGCGCGTCGAGGCGGCACTGCGCGAAGTCGGCTGACCGCTGCTCCGACCAGCTCGACGCCCATCGCTTGTGGGGGCTGGTAAGCATTGGTGACATGCAGACGCGACAGCTTGGCAAGGCGGCCGTGAGCGCTATCGGGCTCGGCGCCATGCCGCTCACCATGGATGAGCGACCCAGTGCGGAGCAGGCGGTCGCGACGGTGCACGCAGCGCTCGACGCCGGCGTCACGTTGATCGACACCGCGGACGCGTATACGCCGCCCGAGTGCGACCTGGGCGTCAACGAGGAGCTGATCGCCAAGGCCCTGTCGACGTACCCCGGCGACACCGATGACGTCATCGTCGCCACCAAGGGTGGCCACACGCGCGACGGTGAGGACTGGGGCCTCAACGGGCGTCCGGACTACCTCCGAGCCGCGTGTGAGGCTTCGTTGCGCCGCCTGGGCGTTGACTCGATCGGGCTCTACCAGCACCACTGCCCCGACCCCGATGTGCCGTACGCCGAGACGATGGGCGGGCTGAAGGAGCTCTACGACGCCGGCCTCATCGAGCGCGCAGGTATTTCGAACACCGACGCCGACCAGATCAGGGTGGCACGAAGCATCCTAGGAGACGCGCTGGTGTCGGTGCAGAACGAGTTTTCGCCGCGCTTTCGGAGCAGCGAGCCGGAGATCCGCCTGTGTGCCGAGCTTGGGCTCGCATTCTTGCCGTGGAGCCCGCTGGGTGGCGTCGGTCGCGCGAAGGAACTGGGGTCGTCGTACGCTGTCTTCGCCGAGGTCGCCAACGCTCACCAGGTGAGCCCGCAGCAGGTGTGCCTGGCGTGGGAGCTGGCCTTGTCGGACCGCGTTATCCCGATCCCTGGCGCGAGTCGGCCGGAGTCCATCCAAAGCTCGGCCGAGGCGGCATCGCTGCAGCTTTCCGCCGACGAGCTTGCGGCCCTTTCCGCCACCTCCTAGCCCTACCCGCCGACCTATCAGGCAGTGATCGGCCGTAGCCCGATGCGACCTGACGGCGGTGGGCTATCTCGGCGGGGCTGCATGTCGAAGTCGTGAGAAGCGGGGGTTGATCGGGGGAGCGGGAGTCGCGTAGCGTGAGGCGCGTTCCTCGTCGCGAGGGGCGCCGGAGCGGTACGCCGAGTCCTACCCACCGCTCCCGGGCATCGAGGCATCGGGTAGGAGCGGGGGACCCGTGAACTCGGCGCTGGGAGTCGTACGACGACAGCGCCTCGGGGTTAAGTCGGCACCGTGCACATCGACGGTATGCCGGCCGGGCCATCTTCTCCGCCCGAACCCGACAGCTCACCTCGCAGGCGGTCGAGAGGGCTCCTATGAGTCGACCGCTCAGTTCGCGCGTGACCGGTCTGCAACGCCGGCGTCGCCAAGCCGCGCTCGCCGTGGTGGCCGCCCTGGCAGCGGCTGCCCCGCTGGCGTCGACGTACGACTCGGCAAGTGCGGCAACCAGTCACACCTGGAACCGCCTCGCTCAGTGCGAGTCCGGCGGAAACTGGCACATCAACACCGGGAACGGCTTTTACGGCGGCGTGCAGTTCACGTCGGGCACGTGGCGCGCCTATGGAGGCGGGAAGTTCGCGTCGCGAGCCGACCTCGCCAGCCGCGCTGAGCAGATCGTCATCGCCGAGCGCGTGCTGAAGGGACAGGGATGGGGCGCCTGGCCGGCGTGCTCACGCAAGCTCGGTCTCACCGCCGCCGATGCACGTGCCACCGACCGGACGCTCAAGGCCCGGTTCGTGCACCCGTGGCGGTACCAGACGGGCAATCAGCACACGGCCAAGCTGGCGCCGCTTCCCGCGATCACCGTCAAGTAGCGATCACCCCCGGCCGGCTGAATTGCCGACGGGCCTGCTGCGGATCGGTCAGACGGCGACGCGCGACGGTTGCGCGCCGTCGCGGCTTGCCTGGTGCGTTGGCTTGCTCGGCCACAGGAAGACGGCCAGCACGGTCACGAGGTAGATCACCCACACGGTCACCTGGACCACCGTCGGTGCCGGGTTGAAGTTGAAGGCGCCTTTGAGCAGCGTCCCGTACCACGACGACAGCGGCACCTGGGCGCTGATGTCGAACACCGTGGACTCCGCACCGCCGATCCAGCCCGCCTCTTGGAGGTCGTGGAAGCCGTAGGCGAGCACCCCGGCGGCCACCACGATCAGCCCGATGCCGGTGTACTTGAAGAACTTCGCCAGGTTGATCGACACCGCGCTGCGGTACAAGAGGTAGCCGAGCGCGCCAGCACTGGCGAGCCCGAGCACGACGCCGACAAACGGACGCGTGCCCGACGTCGCCTGCGTTGCCGACCAGACGAACAACGACGTCTCCAGACCCTCACGGGCGACAGAAACGAAGGCGATCACCATGAGCGCCGTCGATCCCAGCGTCAGGGCCGAGGCGAGCTTGCCCTCGAGCTCCTTCTTCATGAACCTCGCCTGGCGCTTCATCCAAAAGATCATCCAAGTGACCAGGCCCACGGCCAGGATCGACATGACGCCGCTGAAAGCCTCCTGCGCCTCGTCGGGCATGCTGGAGCTCGTGAACGTCAGCACGGCGCCGAATGCCAGGCTCAACGCCGCAGCGGCGCCGACTCCGATCCAGATGTCGCGCACGCGGTTGCGGTGGCCCATCTTGACGAGGTAGGCAACCAGGATGCTCACCACCAGGCTGGCCTCGAGGCCCTCCCGCAGGCCGATGAGGAAGTTCGCAAGCACAAGCTCTCCCTAGTTAGGTGAGCCTTACTTTACCCGGCGGCTTCACGCACGCAAGGGCCCGCCGGGGTAAGGATCCGAGTCTGGCGTCGCTCCAGCATCCTGTGGGTCGGATCGCTTGGGTGGTGAGGGGTCACCTCACGGGTGTCAGGCGAGACCGACAATCGGCCAGGTGGACAGGTCAGCCGGAGCCCGATGCTGACAGCGCGGCGGCGAGCGCCGGCGCGGTGAGCTCAACCTGCCACGGTCGAGCTCCGGCAGCAGCCAGCGCAGCTGACACCGCCTGCTCGGTCACCGGTTTGGGCGGCTCCCAGGCCAGGCGGCGTACAGCATCGGGGGGGACCAGGTTCTCCTGCGGTACGTCGGCCTCCGTGGCCACCGAGCGCAGTGCCTCGCGGCACCGGGCGAGCCGCTGAGCAGCAGCTGGGTGCTTGGACGGCCAGGCGCGGGCCGGCGGCGGCCCATCGGCGAGCGGGGCCAGCGCCGGCAGCCGGTCCTCACCGAGCGCGAGCGCATCAGCCAGCGCGCTCGCGAACTGGCTGAGGTAGCGCCGTCCGGACTTCGTGCTGAAGGCAGGCAGCCGGCCGAGTGCGCTCCTCGTCTGCGGTGCCGCAACCGCCGCCTCCACCAGGGCAGCGTCGGGCAGGATGCGAGCTCCGGTGGTGTCGCGCGAGCGGGCAAGGGCGTCGCGTTGCTCCCACAGCGACTTGACGATAGCCAGCCCGCGTCGCCCTCGCACCCGGTGGATTCCCGAGGTACGACGCCAGGGTTCGGCGCGCGGCAACCCGAAGGTGGTGGCGGTCAGGGCTGCGAACTCCTGGCGCGCCCACTCCGACTTGCCGGTCGACTCGAGCTGCTCTGCCAGCAGGTCGCGTAGCTCGAGCAGAACCTCGACGTCGAGGGCGGCGTACCGCAGCCACGACTCGGGAAAGGGGCGCCGCGACCAGTCGACGGCCGAGTGTTCCTTGCGCATCCGGTAGCCGAGCAGCTCCTCGACCAAGACGGCGAGACCGACGCGGGGGTAGTTGAGGAGCCGGCCGGCCAGTTCGGTGTCGAACAGCTCGCGGGGCCGCATTCCGAGCTCGGCGAGGCAGGCGAGGTCCTGGCTGGCTGCGTGCAGCACCCACGGCACCCGGTTTACGGCTGCCGCGAGCGGTTGCAACGACGAGTTCGGCACGTCGCCGAACGGCACCGGGTCGATAAGCACGGTGCCGGCACCAGCTCGCCGCAACTGCACGAGGTACGCGCGGTTGGCGTAGCGGAAACCGGAAGCCCGCTCCGCGTCGATGGCCACCGGGCCGGTGCCTGCCGCGAACGCAACGACTGTGTCGGCGAGCCCCTCAGCGGTGGTCACGACCGGCGGAATGCCCGCGCGCAGCTCAAGCAGCGGCCGAGCCGGCTCAGGATCCGGCTCTGGCTCCGGCTGCGACTCAGGCTCGAATTCGAGTGATGCTGAGACGACGTCGGCGTCGTAGGAGGTCATCGGTGCGGTCGGCTGCTCGGGTTCGGGCGAGGTGAGGTCGAGAGGTACGTCGGAGTCGGTGGAGGTCATCGGTGGCGTGCGGCACGCCGGCTGGGCATGGCGACGACACCCGGCGGCACCGGCGGCACGCCGGCCGCCGTACACAACAGGTCGCCCCATGCCTCGACGTGCGGCGTGAGCGTTCCGACCGGCGACCAGGAGGCCCGGATCTCGATCTCCGCGGTGGCGGGCTCGCCCGCCATGCCGCCAAAGCTCTCGGAGGCGACCCGAGTGACGGTGCCGCTGGGTGCCACGTAGTCGGCTGCGTGCGCCTGCAACGCTTCGATGAGCCAGCTCCAGCCGACGCCGCTCAGCATCGGGTCGGTCACCGTTTCGGGGTCGAGGTCGGCTCGGGCGTAGGCGACGCAGCGCACCTTGGCGCCCCACGCATCGTTGCCCGCGGGGTCGTAGAGCAACACCAGCCGGCCCCCGCCGACCTCGGTGCCGGCGATGACAACGTCAGCTGACAACGCCGCGGAGTACGGCGAGATGCGCTGGGGTGCAGGCATCTCCTCGCACGCGATCTCTGCCCTCAACCGAGCCGCCTTCAGCTCACGTACGGCTTGGCGGAACTCCTCGGGAGGCGCGTCGATCTCCTTGCGCGCGACCATGCCTTGAGCCTAGGTCGGCTGTCGTGGGGCCGCCCGCCGCGACTCGCCGTGCGACCTGCCTGGTCGACCGTGGCAGGATGCGGCGCGTGACTGAAGGCGACCAGCACGTGGCCGACAGTGTTTTCCTGCGTGCTGCCAGGGGTGAGCGCGGTCTCCCGCCGCCAGTGTGGTTCATGCGGCAGGCGGGCAGGTCGCTGCCGGAGTACCGGGCGCTGCGCGAGGACGTCCCCATGCTGGAGGCGTGCACCCGACCGGAGCTCATCGTGGAGATCACGTTGCAGCCGGTACGTCGCCACGGCGTGGACGCCGCCATCTTGTTCAGCGACATCGTGTTGCCGCTCAAGGCGATCGGGGTCGACCTCGACATCGTGCCCGGAGTGGGACCGGTGATCGCCGACCCGGTGACCAATCTCGCCGGCGTCAAACGGATCCCGGACTTCGATCCGCAGCGGGTGGATTTCGTCACCACGGCAGTCCGGGCGCTCGTGAGCGAGCTCGGCGGCGTACCGCTGGTCGGCTTCGCCGGAGCTCCCTACACCTTGGCGTCGTACCTCATCGAAGGTGGCCCCTCGAAGGACCACGCCAAGACCAAGGCGCTGATGTACGGCGCCCCCGACGTCTGGCGCGCCCTGCTGGACCGCCTAGCCGACGTGGCAGCCGGATTTCTCCGCGTGCAGGCGGCAGCCGGCGCTGCAGCGGTGCAGCTCTTCGACTCCTGGGCGGGCAGCCTGAACCCGGCCGACTACCGGCGGTTCGTGCTGCCGCATACCCGGCGGGTGTTCGCCGCGGTGGCGGAGCTCGGCGTACCCCGCATCCACTTCGGCGTCGGCACTGGGGAGCTGCTGCCGGACATGGCGACGGCCGGGGTAGAGGTGATGGGCGTCGACTGGCGGGTGCCGCTCGACCGCGCGGTGGCGCGACTGCCCGCCGGCATGGTCGTGCAGGGCAATCTCGATCCGGCGGTGCTGCTCGCACCGTGGGAGGCCGTCAAGGAGCAAGCGTTGCTCGTCTTGGCAGCCGGCAGAGCTGCACCGGCCCACATCTTCAACCTTGGGCACGGGGTGCTCCCGGCAACCGATCCTGACCAGCTCACCCGCCTGGTCGAGCTCGTGCACTCAGTCGATTCGGGCGACGCAACCTCCATCTGACCTGCCGCGCGGCGTTCTGGTGGAGCGCGCTCGGTAACGTAACCTGCCGGCTATGCACCGACTCGGTGGCTTCGCGAGCGTGCTCGTGACTACCTTCGTCGTCGCCGGGTGCGGCTCGATCGCCCCGCAGGAGTCGGCGGCAGCAGCCGCGGCCACCCACTTCCGATCCGACCTGCAGAACTCCAACGGTGCAGCGGCCTGTGCGCTGCTGTCCCCGGAGACAGAGCACGAGGTGGCGCAGTCGGCCGGAAAACCATGCGCTCAGGCCATCCTCGACGAGCACGTCGGCGGCAGCGGTAAGCCGATCCGCGTCGATGCCTACGGCCAGAGCGCCCGGGTGGTGTTCGCCGACGACACTGTCTTCCTTGCCGACTTCCCACATGGCTGGCGGTTGACCGGAGCAGGGTGCACCTGGCAGGGAGCCAAGCCCTACAACTGCCTCGTGAAGGGCTGACGCCATGCGAGTCGTGTTCGTGGCGACGCTGCTCGTCATCGTGGTCGGCTTGACGTACTGCACGACGCTGGGGCTCCTGCACCGATGAGCGGGCTGCTGCACCGATGAGCGGACGGCGCCGGTGAAGAAGATCCTTCGTGAGCAGGGTCTCACGCTGTTCTTCGGCCTCATCTTCTTCTTGGCCCTGGCTGGCCAGGCATTCGCCGGCCACGCCGAGTACAACGCACAGCTGCTCACCGCAGGAGTGCACCCCATCTCGATGACGCGTTACATCACCTCTTCAAACTTCGCCGCCGACGTCATGGAGAACTGGCAGTCGGAGTACCTGCAGTTCCTGCTGTACATCCTCGCGACCGTCTGGCTGTTGCAGAAGGGCTCGCCGGAGTCCAAGGAGCTCGACAAGGCCGGCACGGAGTCCGACGAGGACCAGAAGGTTGGACAGTACGCCGACTCGGACTCTCCGGCCTGGGCCAAAGTCCAGGGCTGGCGGCAGATCGTCTACGCACGGTCGCTCGGCCTCACGATGGGCACGATCTTCTTGTTGTGCTGGCTGGTGCAGTCCATCGCGGGGAAGTCGGCGTACAACGACCAGCAGCTGCGCGACTTCCATGCCCCCGTCAGCTATCTGGACTACCTGCGGCAACCCGACTTCTGGAGCCGAACGCTGCAGAACTGGCAGTCGGAGTTCCTCGCGGTTGGCAGCATGGTCGCGCTGAGCATCTATCTGCGGCAACGCGGGTCGCCGGAGTCCAAGCCGGTGGGTTCGCCACACGACGCGACGGGACTCGAGGGGTGAGTACGCCGAGCCGACCGCAGGCTTGGTTGGGAGGACGACGCATGGCGTGCTTGACCGTTCTCCTTGGTGGCGTGCTGCTGTTGGCCGCCGTGGGCTGCGGACAGTCGACTGCCTCATCGGCACCGCCCAGATCCACCGTTCCGCCGACCCAAGAAACAACCATGTCCGACGCGGTTTCATCGGCCGATCAAGCGGCTCGTTGCCGCACCGAGGCGCTCTCGGTGACGCAGATGCGGTCCGGAGCAGAAATGTCCCAACCTTTTGTGGTCCTTGCGCTCACAAATGAGAGCAACCGTTCATGCTTCTTGCAGGGATATCCCTCGGTGATTGCGTCCGGCCGCTGGGGCAAGCCGGGAGCCGATTCGCATGCTCATGCGCTGCGGATCGACGTCCGCCGTGGCTCGATCTATGAATGGCCAGATCGTGGCGCCCACCGGGTGGCACTGCGGCAAGGCCAACGGGCGCTGTTCGCCGTGGGCACCGCCACTGCATACCAGGGAGGCAAACGCCTGGCCAGGATCACGGAGCTGCACCTCACCCCGCCGGGCGATCACGGTGTCCTGCGCCTGCCAGTCGCTCTGCTAGCCAGCGCACCGAGGCATCAGCCGATTCCTGTCGGCGTAACGGCACTCCAAGCGGCGGGAACTCACTGACATAGCCGCCAGGGCGCGGCCATCGCCGCTCGATTGCGGTTTGCCAGAGTAGAGCCGTGCCCGGGCCAGCGTCGCCGTCTCCAGCGTCCCCGCCTCATGTTGTGGTCGTCGGTGGTGGCATCGCTGGGCTGGCGGCCGCTCACTCGCTGCTCCTAGCTCGGCCCGAATGGGCGGTGACGGTCCTGGAGAGCAGTCATCAGACCGGCGGCAAGCTCCGGCTCGGTGAGGTCGCGGGGCAGCGGGTCGACCTAGGTGCTGAGTCGTTGCTCTTCCGGCGCCTCGAAGCCGTCGACCTGGCTCGCGCGGTCGGCCTCGGCGGCGACGTCGTCCATCCGTCGGCCACCGCAGCCGCCATCTGGTCCCGCGGTCACCTGCAGCCGCTTCCTCCGACCGTGCTCGGAGTGCCGACCACCGAGAGCTTGAACGCGACACCGTCGGTGCTGAGCGCACGGGGACGGCGGCGTGCGCGCTTGGAGAAGAGCCTGCCGGCGCCCCACCTCGGCACCGATGTCGCGGTGGGGCGACTGGTCGCGCGACGGCTCGGGGCTGAAGTGCGTGACCGACTCGTCGAACCGCTGCTCGGGGGGGTGTACGCCGGGCGGTCCGACGAGCTGTCTCTCGCCGCCACCATGCCGCAGCTTTGGCGAGAGCTTCAGAACGGCGGCGGCGGGCTGCTGGCCGCCGCTGATCGGGTGCGGGCTCAGTCACCGAGGTCGCCGGCGACTGCTCCGTCCCCGGTCTTCGCTGGCATTGTGGGGGGTGTCGGTCGGCTCGCCGAGGCCGTGGCCCACGACGTCGTACGCCGCGGTGGTGTGGTGCGCTGCTCGGCGGCGGTGCGGGCACTGGAAAAGACGACCACCGGTTGGCGGGTCGTCGTCGGAGCTGCCGCCCACCCTCATGAGGTGCTCGCTGACGCTGTCGTCGTCGCTGCTCCGGCGGTGCCAGCGGCCCGGTTGTTGTCGCCGGTTACGCCGGTGGCAGGTGCGGAGCTCGGCGGCATCGAGTACGCGTCGATGGCGATCGTGACGCTGGCCTTTCGGGCTCGCGACGTCACAACCGAGCTGACCGGCTCCGGTTTCCTCGTGCCGCCGATCGAGGGCCGGGCGGTGAAGGCGTCGACGTACTCATCGCGCAAGTGGAGCTGGCTGGCTGCCGATCTGATGGTCGCTCGCTGTTCGCTGGGCCGGCACCGCGACGAGGCCGAGCTGCATCGAGACGATGGCGAGCTCGCAGCGGTGGCCACCGCCGACCTGCGCGACGCAACCGGCATCGGCGCCCCGCTTGTTGATGCGCTGGTGACCCGCTGGGGCGGCGCCCTTCCGCAGTACGCCGTCGGGCACCTCGACCGCGTGCAGCGGATCAGGTCGGCGGTCGACGCGGTGCCGGGGCTCGCGGTGTGTGGAGCTGCCTTCGACGGGCTGGGCGTCGCAGCAGTGGTGGCTTCCTCGGCTCAGGCGGCGACCCAGGTGATCGAACACCTCGACAGGCCGCGACAATGAAGCCATGACGATCGCTCCCGACGCTGCCACAGAACCCGAAACGGCAGTCGGCACCACTGACCCTCCCGAGAACATCCGGTACACCATGTGGTCGGTGTTCGAGCTGACGGCGCCCGCCGATTCCCCGGAGACGCGGAGCAAAGAGGCAGCCGAGGTCACCGACGTGCTCGCAAGCGTGGAGCGAGACGGCGTGACGGTCCGCGGCTGCTACGACGTCTCAGGCTTCCGCGCCGACGCCGACCTCATGGTCTGGTGGCACTCGCCCGACGCCGACGCGTTGCAGGACGCCTACAACCGGCTGCGGCGTACCGCACTGGCGGAGCGGTTGCTGCCCGTGTGGTCACAGATGGGTCTGCACCGCGAAGCCGAGTTCAACAAGTCGCACCGGCCGGCGTTCTTGGCGGGGGAGGAGCCCCGTGACTACTTGTGCGTCTACCCGTTCGTCCGGTCCTACGAGTGGTATCTGTTGCCTGACGATGAGCGCCGCGCCCTGCTGGCAGAGCACGGCCGGATGGCGATCGGATTCCCCGATGTGCGCGCCAACACCGTCGCGTCGTTCGCACTCGGAGACTACGAGTGGCTGCTCGCCTTCGAGGCCGACGAGCTGCACCGCATCGTCGACTTGATGCGGCACCTGCGCGGAAGCGGAGCCCGGCGCCACGTGCGCGAAGAGGTGCCGTTCTACACCGGGCGCCGGCGGGCGATCGCCGACCTGTTGGCCGGCTGGCCCTAGTCAATTGGCTCACGAGCCAACCGGTAAGTTCGGTGGGTCAGGCGCCGGTCGGCTCGAGGGTCATCGAGACGCTGTTGATGCAGTAGCGCTGGTCGGTCGGGGTGCCGTAGCCCTCGCCCTCGAAGACGTGCCCGAGGTGAGAGTCGCAGTTCGCGCAGCGAACCTCTACGCGTCGCGTGCCCATGGCGCGGTCCTCGTGCAAGGTTACGTTGCCGCTGTCACCGGGTGCCCAAAAGGACGGCCAACCGCAGTGTGACTCGAACTTCTCGCTCGACCGGAAGAGTTCGGCTCCGCAGGCTCGGCAGCGGTAGACGCCCTCGGTCTTGGTGTCGACGTACTCCCCCGACCACGGGCGCTCGGTTGACGCCTGCCTGAGGACGGCGTACTCCTCGGGGCTGAGCTCGGCGCGCCACTCGGCATCGGTCTTGGTCACCTTGGCTGTCATGAGTCCCAGCGTACGGCGGACGTGGTTACGCTGGCCCGGTGCCGGTGCCCGCGACGGAAGTTGAGGTCGCTGGTCGCCTCGTGCGGGTCAGCAATCCCGACCGCGTCATCTACCCTGCGACGCCGGCCGGCCCGGCTGCGACGAAGCTCGACGTCGTCAACTATTACGCCAGCGTCGGCTCGGCGATCCTACGGGCGCTGCACGAGCGCCCCACGACGCTCGAGCGCTGGCCCAAGGGCGTCTTCGAGGACATCAAGCAAGCCACGCGCACCGATCCGCACGGGGACGCCTTCTTCCAAAAACGCATCCCGCAGGGCGCGCCGCCGTACGTCGAGACGGCTCGAATCACGTTCCCGTCCGGCCGTTCCGCCGACGAGATCTGCCCCACTGAGCCTGCCGTGGTCGCCTGGGCTGCTCAGATCGGCACGATCACCTTTCATCCCTGGCCAGTACGCCGCGACGACGTCGACCACCCAGACGAGCTGAGGATCGACTTCGACCCCCAGCCCGGCACTGACTTCTCCGATGCGGTGCGGGCCGCGGCAGAGGCACGCCGCCTGTTGGCGGACCTCGGCTACCGCGGATTTCCCAAGACGTCGGGCAACCGTGGTGTCCATGTCTATGTGCGGATCGAGCCACGCTGGACGTTCACCGACGTTCGGCACGCAGCGATCGCCTTCGGCCGCGAGCTCGAGCGGCGGATGCCAGGGGAGGTGACCACCAAGTGGTGGAAGGAGGAACGCGGCCAGACGGTCTTCGTGGACTACAACCAGAACGCTCGTGACCGTACGATCGCGAGTGCGTACAGCCTCCGGCCGCTGCCCGCGGGGCCGGTGTCGACCCCGGTGACGTGGGACGAGCTGCCGAGCGTTGAACCGCGTCAGTTCACGCTGCACACGGTCCCGCAGCGGGTCGCCGCGGTCGGTGACTTGCATGCCGAGATCGACGACGTCCACCACTCGCTCGAGCCGCTGCTGCAAATGTACGAACGCGACGAAGGCGAAGGCCTGGGCGACATGCCGTACCCGCCGGACTACCCAAAGATGCCGGGGGAGCCGTTACGGGTGCAGCCGTCGCGGAAAGCGCGTGTGAACAGGGATGACGCCGGGTGAGTTTTGCAGGCAGTACGCGTGTCGGACGTGACTCATCGAACTGCCGCAAAACAGGATGAAATCGCGAAACAACTTACGGAAAGTACTTAAGGTGTTTACGCTGAGTTGTGAGCGTTGACTCCTCGCGCCCTACGGCAGGTCGCATCGTCCTCCATTTCGGGGAGGCTGGGCAGTTGGCACCGATCCTTGATCGAGTAGCTGTCGGGGAGCAAGGGGCCTTCGCCGACTTCTACGATGCCACCGCAAGCACTGTCTTTGGTATGGCGTTGGCTGTTTCCTCAGACGCCGAGAGTGCCGAGGTCCTCACTCAAGAGCTGTACGCGAGGGCTTGGACGTCCGCTCCCACCTTCGACTCGTTCCACTCGACGGTCGACGATTGGCTGACCGCCATTCTGCGGAACATCCTGACCGAGTCAGGCTGCCGCGAACATATACGGCGGCAGGAGCAGCAAGAGAAGTCACCTAACCGTCCACGCCGCCGCTGGGTTCAGCCGCGGCCGCCAGCAGGACCACCACGAACAAGGTGAACGTCAAGACGTGCACGCCGGTGGATGGCACGTTGACGGGGCTGGATGCCCAACGCCCTGCCCGAAACGTTGCTGACAAGGTCGCTTGACAGGCTGGCCATATGTAAAGCATGCTTGTCACATGAGGAACCGAGTAAGCGAACTGCGGACAGCGTGCGGGATGTCCCAGGGAGAGCTGGGTGCCGTCCTTGGTGTGTCGAGACAGACCATCAACTCGATCGAGAACGGACGGTACCTACCGTCTCTGCCGTTGGCCCTCGCCATCGCCCGCCGATTCCACAACCCCGTGGAAGAGATCTTCATCGAGGACCAGGAGGAGCTCCATGACGCACGCTAGTTCGAGGGGACATCGGACAGCCACCACCGCGGTTCTGCTTGTCGGAGGAGTCGCGCTTGCAGCAGCCGTTTGGCTGGGGGGTGATCACGGGCTGGCGGTGGGACTCACCGCGTTCTATGCAGTCGCGGCCTTCGCCGCCTATCTGTTTTCCGGTCGCGATAGCGACCTGGCAGCAATCATGCGCGCCGGCGGGGACGAGCGTCAGCAAGGGCTCGACCGTAGCACCACAGCGCTTTCCGGCCTCGCCATGGGAACCGCCGCCATCATCGGCGCCATCGTGGCTGCAGCACGCAACCACGGGGATGTAGGAGGCTACGGCGTCATCTGCTTCGTCGGCGGTGTGTCCTACGTCCTCGCGTTGTTCGTCCTGAAGCAACGAAGCTGACCCAGGCCGCCACATGGTCACCCAGTTCCGGTTGAGTCGGCGGGTGGGCAAGCGCCCAGCGCTAGGCGCTGGATTCGTAGCCGCTTGCGTCGCCGGAGTCGTCGAGCAGCCCGCGGTCGGTGAGGCGGCCTTCTGGGGGAGGCAGCCGCGACGGTCCAGGCAGGGGATACGTGACGTCTGCGTCGATGGGCGTGTGCTCGCGGTCGTTCCCGTCGGTCGCGGCGGCAGCCAGGGGAGCGCCGCGGAGGGTCTGGTAGTCGCCCTCCGGTTCCCGGGCGAGGAGATACGACCCGAGGGTCCAAACGAGAGCACCACAAAGGGACACCAGCAAGCCGTACTGCGCTCGCAGCGCACCGCCCGAGGCCCCGGCCGGTGGGCGCAGATAGAACGTCACCGTGAAGAGTGCCCACGCCAGGCCGATCGCCATCGAGGTCAGCGACAACCCACGGTGCTGGCGGCGGTCGGCGCGCGCGCTCGCCACGAGTAGTGCCACGGTCATGGAGATCCCGAGAAATGCCACCATCGGGACAGTGCTGTTGCACTCGTAGCCGGTCATCGTGGTGCCAGCCGCGTCATCTGGCCCGCTGGCTACCCAGGGCAGCCAAACGGCGACGAGAACGATTACAGCGCCCAACCCGGTGATGTAGGCGCCGATCGGGTTGGCCGGTCCGTCGTAACTCGTCTGGCTCCAAAGCCGGCGGTCCCTGGGAGCGATGGGCTCCAAGGGGTCCGGGAGGCGATCGCTCGCGGCCATGTCCTATTTGTACCCTATTGCGAAGGCCTCGAACATGCAGTCGGCCGAGTCACATGCCGGTGATGCCCTCGGGGGCACCGGATTCGCCGTCGAGCGGCTCATGCTCCAACAGGTGCAGCACCGGTACGCCGAATCGCCTGCGGGCCTTGGACGTCCAGTCGAGGCGAAGGAACTCCGCGACCACGTGCGGCCGCGTCATCACGATGACCTCGCGGGCCTGCTGCTGACGGACTGCGGAATCTAGGGCCTCGATCGGATCGGTGCAGCTGAACTCTCCATCGGCGGCATGACCGAGGTCGCGCAGCGCGGTGACGCTTGCGGTGACCTCCTGTCCGGCGTGCTCGTCGATGTCGTGTTGCAGCGCGCGAACGTCGACGTCCGGCTCGAAGTCGAAGCCCGGGGCAGCCATGACTTCGCTTGAGCCGAGCGTGCCGATCGTCGTCTCGACTCGCACCGCCGCGTCTTCGCAGGGGATCAGCACGTGATAGTGCCGAGGCTCTTCGATGGCCTCGTGTAGCGATGCCACCTCGGCGGCGTCTCCACGGCTCAACGCTTGCTCGGCCAGCACGACCACCGAATACATAGGCACTCCCTTCTCGCCCTCGACCGCAGGGTACGCCGACTGGTTCTCTAGGTGGCGGCCTGCCGGCGTCGCAGCTGAGACGGAGGAGTCACGGAGAGACCAGCACGTCCTTGAGGTGGTAGCTCACCGGTTCGTCGAGCTGCTCGTATATGCAGGAGCTCGGCGTGCGATCGGGCCGCCAACGCTTGAACTGGGTGGTGTGGCGGAACCGCGTGCCCTCCATGTGGTCATACCCGACCTCGGCGACCAGCACGGGGTCGAGCGGCACCCACGAGAGGTCCTTGCCGGCGTTCCAGCGCGACTGGGCCCCCGGCATCCGGTCACTCACCTCAGCGGCTGCCCAGCCCGCCCACGGATGGGACGCCGGGTTGATCACCAGCGGGTGCAATTCCTCGATCAGCTCGGCACGCCGGGCGGCGGGAAAGGCAGCCGACACCCCGACATGCTGCAGATGTCCGGCGTCGTCGTACAGCCCGAGCAGCAGCGAACCCAGCAGCGGCTGCTCGGGCTTCGACGTCTTGTGGAGCCGGTAGCCGGCCACCACCACGTCCGCCGTGCGGACGTGCTTGACCTTGATCATCGTGCGGGCGCCAGGTGCGTACGGTGCGGCTTTCGCCTTGGCGACAACCCCGTCGAGCCCCGCACCCTCGAAGCTGGCGAACCACTGCTCGGCGACGGTGACGTCGTCGGTCGCTTGAGTGAGGTAGACGGATTCGTCGGCGCGGATCGAGGATTCGAGCTTGGCGCGACGCTGCTCGAGGGGTACGTCGACCAACGACTCACGGTCCAGCGCCAGCAGATCGAACGCCACGTACGTTGCCGGGGTCTCGGCCGCCAGCTTGCGCACACGGGAGTCAGCCGGGTGGATGCGCTCGAGGAGCCGTTCGAACTCCAAACGCCCGTCGATCGCGACCACGATCTCGCCGTCGACGACACAGCGGGGCGGCAGGGCGCGGCGTACCGCCTCGACGACATCGGGGAAGTAGCGGGTGAGTGGACGCTCGTTGCGGCTGCCCAGCTCGACCTCGTCACTGTCGCGGAAGACGATGCATCGAAAGCCGTCCCACTTCGGCTCGTAGAGCGCCCCGCCGTCGAGCGCCTCGGGACGCGGGAGCGTGGGAGCGCTCTTGGCGAGCATCGGCGAAACCGGCGGCATGACAGGCAGGTCCACGTGTCGCATCTTCGCACCATCCGAGCCCCCCTTGTCCGAGCGCACCGCAAACCGAGCAGCAGAAGCACACCATGTCAGACACAATGAGATCCATGGCTACCTCGACGACCGCGCGACTCCGGCTGCCGGCCGGGCCGGTTGACCTCGCCGACTACGACCCTCGGGTCACTCCCGGCGCAGGCAAGGGCAAGGAAAAGGGCAACTCAGCGCTGGCGGCGCTCGGCCCACGAGTCACCGACCTACAGGAGCGGTTGTTCGCCGAGTCTCGGGCCGGAGGCAACCGGCGGGTGCTGCTGGTGTTGCAGGGCATGGACACCTCCGGCAAGGGCGGCGTGATGAAGCACTGTGTGGGGCTGCTCGACCCGCAGGGCGTCGACATCACATCGTTCAAGGCGCCGACGGCTGCTGAACGACGCCACGACTTCCTCTGGCGGGTTGTGCGGCGTACTCCGGGAACAGGCATGATCGGCATCTTCGACCGCAGCCACTACGAGGACGTCCTGGTGGCCCGGGTGCACAGGCTTGCTCCGGCTGCTGAGATCCGGCGCCGCTACCGGGCCATCAACGCCTTCGAGAAGGACCTCGTCGAGGGCGGCACCACGGTCATCAAGTGCTTCCTACATCTGTCGAAGCAAGAGCAGAAGGCCCGCCTGAAAGCGCGGCTCGACGACCCGACGAAGCATTGGAAGTACAACCCGCACGACATCGACGAGCGGGGGCATTGGGACGATTACCAGGCGGCGTACGCGCTTGCACTGGAGAAGTGCAACACCGACGCAGCCCCGTGGTACGTCGTCCCGAGCGACCGCAAGTGGTACCGGAACCTCGCCATCACGCGACTGCTCCTCGAGCACCTCAAGGCCATGGATCCCCAGTGGCCGGTCGGGAACTTCGACGTCGACGAGGAGAAGGCGCGGCTGGCCGCAACCTGAGCGGCTAAGTCGAGATGACTGCCGCCTCAGCGGCCGAGCGCGGGCTCGGACCGCACCGTCGGCGGGCACCGCTAACGTGTCGGAAATGACCACAGAGCTTGATTACCTTGATCACCTGACTCGCGAGTCCGCCAGGTTCAGCGAGGCGCTGGCGCCCACAGCACCATCGGCGCGCGTGCCGTCGTGCCCTGACTGGGATGCCGACGATCTGCTGTGGCATCTCGGCGAAGTGCAGTGGTTTTGGGGCACCATCGTGCAGCGGCGTCTGCAAGATCCCGCTGAGGCCGAGGCGCTCAAGGATGAGCGGCCGGCAGATCGCGCCAGGCTCGCGGACTTCTACCGGACTGCCAGCGAGAAACTGCAGCAGACCCTGCGAGACACCGACCCCGGCACCGAGGTCTGGACCTGGTCGTCCGACCACTCGGTGCAGTTCATCAGGCGACGACAAGCCCACGAAGCGCTGATCCACCGAGTCGACGCCGAGTTGGCCGCCGGCGTCCGCACGCCTTTGGATCCTGAGCTCAGCGCCGACGGTGTCGACGAGGTCTTGCGGGTGATGTACGGCGGGCTGCCGCCGTGGGGGTCGTTCACGGCTGACGACGCGAAGACCATCCGGATCAAGGCGACCGACACCGGTGACTCGTGGTTGGTGCGGATGGGCCGCTTCACCGGCACTGATCCCGACGGCACGTCGTATGACGACCCCGAGCCGCACGCCGACGACATCGACTCAGGTGCCGAGGCAGCGGCCACCATCTCAGGTTCGGCCGCTGATCTCGACTGTTGGCTCTGGCATAGACCGACCCAACAGCCGCTCGAGCGCTCCGGCGACGAAACCGTGCTGGCGGAGCTGGACGCGAGCATCGCCCCCGGCATCAACTGACGGGCGGTCTGGGCCGGCCGGACGCCTACAGAGGTGTCGCTAGAGTGACCGGCGCCCCTGGCACCGGGTACGGCGCCAGGAACTCCCGCACCTCGTTGTTGACGCGCGCCGCGACGTCCGGATCACCATTGGCTTCGGCGCCGAGCACCTGGTCCATCCAGTCTGCGACCTGCGGCATGTGCGTTTCGGTGAGCCCACGAGTCGTGATGGCCGGAGTTCCGAGCCGGATGCCCGAAGGGTCGAAGGGTTTGCGGGGGTCGAACGGCACCGTGTTGTAGTTGAGCTCGATCCCGGCGCGGTCGAGCGCCTGAGCCGCGGGCTTGCCACCGATTGCCTTGTTGGTGAGGTCGGCGAGGATGAGGTGGTTGTCAGTGCCACCAGACACCAGGTCGAAGCCGCGCTCGACCAGGGCCGCCGCCAGCGCGCGGGCGTTCGCCACCACCTGGTGCGCGTATGTCTTGAACTCCTCGGTTGCTGCTTCGTGCAGGGCCACCGCGATGGCAGCGGTCGTGGAGTTATGAGGACCGCCCTGCAGACCGGGGAACACGGCGCGGTCGATGCGTTTCGCATGCTCTTCGGTACACATGAGCATGGCACCACGAGGCCCGCGCAGCGTCTTGTGCGTGGTCGTCGAGATGACCTCGGCGTGCCCGACCGGGCTCGGATGAGCGCCACCCACGATCAGCCCCGCGATGTGCGCGATGTCCGCCACGAGAACTGCGTCGACCTCGCGGGCAATCTCAGCGAAGCGCTCGTATTCGATCGTTCGGGGGATGGCGGTGCCGCCGCAGAAGATCAGCTTCGGGCGCTCTCGAATCGCCAGGTCGCGCACCTCGTCGAGGTCCACCCGACCGGTCTCTTTGCGGACGCCGTAGTGCACCGCCCGAAACCACTTGCCGGTCGCTGAAACGCTCCAGCCGTGCGTCAGGTGACCGCCCATCGGCAGTCCCATGCCCAAGATGGTGTCGCCGGGCTCGAGAAACGCCAGGTAGATGGCGAGGTTGGCGGGGGAGCCGGAGTATGGCTGCACGTTGGCGTGGTCGACGCCGAACAGCGCCTTCGCTCGGTCGACAGCGAGCGTCTCGACCTGGTCGATGATTTGCTGACCCTCGTAGTAGCGCTTGCCGGCGTACCCCTCGGAGTACTTGTTGGTGAGCACCGTGCCAGTTGCCTCGAGCACCGCTCGGGACACGTAGTTCTCACTGGCGATGAGCCGGACCGACTCCGTCTGCCGCTGCACCTCCGCGTCGACGAGGTCTGCGATCCGCGGGTCGGTGTCGCGAAGCGTGGCGCTGAGATCGGTGGTGGGTGCAGCAGTCATGCAGACAGACTAGGACGCTGGTGCGGCTCCAGGGGCTCACGTCATTGTGCGCGTGCGTCGCGTTGTCGCTGACGGGCGTCGCGTTCCTGTTGCCGGGCGTCGCGTTGTCGCTGCCGGGCGTCGCGCCGCTGCGCCGACGAGGAGTGATCGTCATAGCCGTCGGCCGGCTTGCGGCGCAGGTCATCCTCGGGTTCCTCTTCGCTGCGAGCGTCGTCGCCCTCGACGTACCGGAAGAGGAGGCCGGCGAGCGCTCCGCCGGCGAACTGCGCCAGCAGGTACAGCCAGATCCACTTCCACGCGAAGATCCTCGCGGCCATGAAGGCTACGGTGACGGCCGGGTTGAAGGCGCCCCCCGAGATAGCGCCGACGGCGATTGCGCCAGCGGTGACGGTGAATCCAATGGCCAGGCCGTAGAAGCTGTTGACCGGATGGTCGTCGCTGGTCGCGACGTTGAGCACGACCCAGCACAGGGCGAACGTGAACACCAGCTCGGCGAGCAGTGCCGCGAACATCCTCCCGCTGAGGTTCAGCCCGCTGGTGAGTGGGTCGAGCACGTCGCCGTACGTAGCCAGAGCGATCAGGTACGCCCCCAACGCTCCCAGCAGCTGGGCGGCGATATAGGGCAGCAGGTCGGCGACCGGCAGCCGGCCTCTGACCACCACAGCAACCGAAACCGCGGGGTTGTAGTGCGCGCCTGACACGTGCCCGCCGGCGTACACCAGGGCCATCAGGGCGGCGCCTATACCCAACGGCGCCAGTTTGCTCCCAGAAAGGACGGCGCCGAAGATCGCCGTCAGGAACAGCAACGTGCCGATGAACTCCACGACATATCTGCGCATGGCTGGTCCTCTCTCGCGGTCTGAGCCACCCTGCGGCCGAAGCGTAGTGAGATTGTCCGCGCTCTGCACTCTCCGGTGACCCCGACTCCGTAATCCCCGCGAATCAGGGGTCGTGTCGTTACCGTAGACGGCATGGCGTCGGACTCGGTGGAGACCAAGACGTCATTGCCGGGCTGGTTGCTGGCGTTCCGGGAAGCGTTGTGGCGGCTGATCACTGCGACGGTCGGATCGTGCTTCCGCTACCGCGTCACCGGACTGGCGGCTGAGGCTGCGTTCTTCGCGATCCTCTCGCTGCCCCCGCTGGTGTTCGGGTTGGCCGGCAGCGTCAGCTACATCGTCACCAAGGTCGATCCCAGTCAGATCGACAACTTCCAGACCGCGGTGATCAACCTGTCAGGCAAGGTGCTGACGCAAAGCTCGGTCCACAAGATCGTGGAGCCCACGTTGCGGCAGGTGCTCGAAGGGTCCCGCTTCGACGTCATCTCCATCGGTTTCGTGTTGTCTTTGTGGTCGGGGTCGCGAGCGCTCAACGTGTTCGTCGACACGATCACGATCATGTACGGGCTCGGTGGCCGTCGGGGCATCGTCCGCACCCGCATGCTGTCGTTCACGCTGTACGTCATCGGCCTGCTGGTCGGCGTTGTCGTGCTGCCGCTCGTGCTGGCCGGCCCTCGCCTCGTCGACAAGGTGCTCAACCAGCGTCTCGACTTCGTCAACACGCTGTACTGGCCGACGGTCATCGTGTTGAGCATCGCGTTTCTGACCACGCTGTTCCACCTGTCGGTTCCGGTGCGGTCCTCGTGGCGGTACGACGTCCCCGGCGCGGTGTTGGCGTTTGCGATGTGGGTTCTCGGCAGCTACCTCCTCCGGGTCATCTTGGAGACCGCAAGTACGTCGATCTATGGCCCGCTCGCCGCACCCATTGCCGTACTGCTGTGGCTGTACCTGACCGCGCTCGCCGTCTTGATCGGGGCTGCGCTCAACGCAGCCTTGGACCGCGTCTGGCCCGAGGCGACCACCGCAGGTGCGCGGCTGGAACTCCTTCGCCGGCTGCGCCGCCGTACCGGCAGCAGCTCACGACCGGAGCCGATCCTCGACATCGACGACGTCTGAACCCGCGAAAAACCTGGTGCGCCGACCAGGAAGCGGCGCCTAGCCTCAGCGCGTGACGTCACCAGCAGTCGACCTCGCCACCCTCGGGTGGAACGAGTCATGGGCTGCGCTCGGGGCGACGTACGACGCTGAGTGCCGGCCGGGCCGCGTCGCTCGGGTTGATCGCGGACTGTGCACCGTCATGACAGCGGCAGGGGTGACGCGTGCCAGCTGGGGAAGTGAGGTGCTCGACGACGTGGCCGGCGACGTCCTGGCCACACCGTGCACGGGCGACTGGGCGCTGGTGCGCGACTGGCCCGACGGACCGACGACGCTGGAAGCCGTGCTGCCTCGGCGGACCGCCATCGTGCGAGCCGACGCTGCCGGCACGTCGCAGGGACAAGTGCTGGCAGCCAACGTCGACCTGGTCGCCGTCGTCGTGGCGCTCCACCCCGAGCCGAACCTGGGGCGGATGGAACGCCTGCTGGCGCTGGCGTGGGAGAGCGGTGCCACGCCACTGGTGCTGCTCACCAAGTCCGACCTTGTCACCGACGCGGAGGCGTTGGCCGAAGATGTGGGAGCGGCGGCTCCGGGAGTGCGGGTCATCTGCTGCAGCACAGTCACCGGTGAGGGCGTCCAGGCGCTCTCCGGACTGTTGGCCGGTCAAGCCACGCTCGCACTGCTCGGCGTCTCGGGGCATGGCAAGTCGTCACTGACCAATGCGCTGCTCGGTGACGACGTCCTTGCCGTCCGGTCGATTCGAGATGACGGTAAGGGGCGTCACACCTCGGTACGCCGCGAGCTCGTTTTGCTGCCGACCGGCGGCGCGGTGATCGACACACCCGGGCTGCGTGGTGTCGGCCTGCACGAGGCCGGTAGCGGGATGGCTGCGACGTTCCCCGACGTGACGGAGTTCGCTGAGCTGTGCCGATTCGGCGACTGCGGCCACGACGGCGAGCCTGGTTGCGCCGTGCAGGAGGCCGTGGCCAGCGGAGCGCTCGCCGTACGGCGGCTGGAAAGCTGGCGCAAGCTGCAACGCGAGGTCGCGTGGATGGCCTCGCGTTCCGACGCCAGGCTGCGGTCGGAACAACAACGGAAGTGGAAGCAGCTGAGCAAGCAGTCGCGGACCCCACGACGGGCCAGATACTGAGCGTGAGACTGCAGGACTAGTCGGCGCGCCGCAGCAAGACGACCGACCGGGCTCTGACCTGGCGCTGGGAGCCTGTCGACAGCGGCGATGCGTCGTCCGCCAGCGGCTCGGGCTCCGCGGTGTCGAGGAGGGGTTGCCACTTCTCTCCGAACCGGGCCTCGGGCAGTGTCATGACCGAGTCGTCATGCCCTGGGTTGAGCAAGAGCAAGAAGCTGTCGTCGACGATGTTCTCACCTCGCAGGCCGGCTTCGTTGATGCCGTTGCCGTTCAAGAACACCGACAGGGGCCGCACCGACTCGTGCGACCAGTCCTGGTCGTCCATGCGGCTGCCGTCCGGACGCAGCCAGGCGATGTCCGGCAGACCGTCGGGGGCGTCGCCGCCGGTGAAGAAGCGTCGCCGCCGAAAGACCGCGTGCGATGCCCGCAGGTCAAGCAACCTGCGGGTGAAGTCGAGCAAGGAGTCGTCGACGTTCTTCCAGTCCATCCAGGACACGTCGTTGTCTTGGCAGTAGGCGTTGTTGTTGCCGCCCTGGCTGCGACCAATCTCGTCTCCGTGCAGCAGCATGGGAACCCCTTGGCTGAGCAGCAGCGTCGCCAGGAAGTTGCGCTGCTGCCGTCGCCGCAGCGCCAAGACGTCGGGGTCGTCGGTTGGGCCTTCTGCTCCGCAGTTCCATGAGCGGTTGGCGTTGTCGCCATCGGCGTTGCCCTCACCGTTGGCCAGGTTGTGCTTGTCGTTGTACGACACCAGGTCGCGCAGCGTGAAGCCGTCGTGAGCGGTGACGAAGTTCACCGAGGCGTACGGCGCCCGCCCGTCGGTCTCGTACAGGTCGCTCGAGCCAGACAGTCGGGCGGCGAACTCCCCGAGCGAGCTCGGCACACCGCGCCAGTAGTCGCGCACGGTGTCGCGGTACTTGCCGTTCCACTCGGTCCAGCGCGGGGGGAAGTTGCCGACCTGGTAGCCGCCGGGACCGACGTCCCAAGGTTCCGCGATCAGCTTGGCCTGGGACACGACCGGATCTTGATGCACCAGGTCGAAGAACGCGCTGAGCCGGTCAACCTCGTGGAACTGCCGGGCGAGGCTCGCGGCCAGGTCGAAACGAAAGCCGTCGACGTGCATCTCGAGGATCCAATAGCGCAGCGAGTCCATGATCATCTGCAGCACGTGCGGGTTGCGCATCAGCAAGGTGTTGCCGGTGCCGGTGGTGTCGTAGTAGAAGCTGGGATCGCTCTCGGCGAGGCGGTAGTAGGCGGTGTTGTCGATGCCGCGGAAGCCCAACGTCGGCCCGAGGTGGTTGCCTTCGGCGGTGTGGTTGTAGACCACGTCGAGGATCACCTCGATGCCGGCCCGGTGCAGCTCTCTGACCATGGCCTTGAACTCCAACACCTGTTCACCCCGCTGCCCCGAGGAGCTGTAGGCGTTGTGTGGTGCGAAGAAGCCGATGGTGTTGTAGCCCCAGTAGTTGGTCAGTCCCTGCGCGACGAGCCGGTAGTCGTCGACGTACTGATGCACCGGCATGAGCTCAACAGCGGTGACCCCGAGCCGGTTGAGGTGTTCGACAGTCAGGGGGTGCCCTATGCCAGCGTACGTCCCGCGGATCTCCTGGGGCATCTCCGGATGCGCCATGGTCATGCCCTTGACGTGAGCCTCGTAGATGACGCTCTCGTGGTAGGGCCGCCGAGGTGCGCGGTCCTCCTGCCAGTCAAAGAACGGGTTGATGACCACCGACTTCATGGTGTGCGGGGCGGAGTCGTCGGTGTTCGGCTTCGCTGGGTCGGCGAGGTCGTAGGAAAAGCAGGCGGGGGTCCAGTCGATCGCGCCCTCGACGGCCTTGGCATAGGGGTCGATCAGCAGCTTGTTCGGATCGCACCGGCGGCCCCGCGGGGGGTCGTACGGGCCGTGCACCCGGTAGCCGTAGCGCTGACCGGGGATGACTCGGGGCAGGTAGCAGTGCCAGACGAGGGCGTCCCGTTCGCTCATCGGGATGCGCGTCTCAGCGCCGTCGCCGTCGAACAGGCAGAGTTCGACGGATTCGGCGACCTCAGAGAACAGGGCGAAGTTGGTGCCTGCACCGTCGTACGTCGCTCCGAGCGGGTACGGCCCGCCTGGCCAGACCTCCATGCTGCTCCTCACCATGCACCGGCATCAGCCCGACCATACAAAAGTCCCGCCACCCCTGCGGGTGACGGGACTTTTGACGGATAGGTCAGCGAACGTTGTCGCCGCTGGTGTAACCGGTGTCGTTGACGTCGCCCTCGACCTCGATCTGCTCCGAGCGAACCTCGTCGGTCACGGTCTCCTGTGTGGTGACTGCTTCCTTGTCGAGGCGAACCCGCTCAACCGGGGTCACGGTCTTCTCCACCACCGGGCGCTCCGAAGTCAAGGTGACCTCGTGCTCCTCCTCGGAGATGGCGGGACCCTCCATGGCGTTGTCCATGTTGGCGTCGGTGATGGGCTCACGCTGCAGGACTGCACGCTCCTGCGTCACGTCGACGGTCTCCGACACGGGCTCGCTGGTGACGTACTTGCGCAGCCGTGCCGAACCGGCCTGCTCCTGCGTCGTCCCAACGCGAAGCTGCTCCTCAGAGCGGGTCATCGCGCCGTCGGTCTCCGGACCTGACACATCGTTGCCGACAACGCCCTGGGCCTCGGTCGTCGTCGTCGTGGTGTCGTAGCCGCCCATGCCGTAGTAGCCATAAAGCTCCTGCTCTTCCTCGGGCGACAGGTGGCCGTCTTCGCTCACGTTCGGAGCGTTCTTGATCTTGTCCTTGTCGTAGGGCAAGGTCAGCCGGTCACCGGAGAACGAAGCCTCTGACAACGGAACGAAGCTTTCGTTCGTGCCGAAGAGACCGGTGTTCACGGTCGCCCAAGCAGGCTGCCCGGACTGGTCGTCGAGATAGATCTGACCGACGGTGCCAATCTTTGCGCCGTCAGAGCCATAGGCAGTGCTGCCCTGTACCTGATCGATCTGGTCCTGGCCCAGCATGTGATCTCCTCTGCATTGTTGAAACGGTCGTTTTTGATGCCTGCACGGGTCGTACCCACCTCGCGCGTGGGCTAACACCGTAAGCCGAGGTTATGTCGCGGGGTTTCCGTCATACCCGTCGCGTGGCCAATACTGCGGCTATGGCGCCAGGCGCAAACTCGGACGGCGGTCGACTGGTGCTGTTGTTACGGGGAATCAACGTCGGCACGAGCCGCCGAGTGTCCATGGCGGACCTGCGCCAAGTGCTGACGGATCTGGGGTACGCCGGCGCACGGACGCACCTGCAGAGCGGGAACGTCGTCGTCACGGCACTTGAAGCGCCAGGCGACGTGGCACGGACTGTCGGGCAGCAGCTGGAGCGCACGTTCGGGTTTGCGATACCGGTGATAGCGAGAACTGCTGAGGAGCTTGCCGATGTCGTGGCTGCCGATCCGCTCGGCGACGTCGCGGATGATCCGGGCCCGCTACGTCGTGTCGTTCCTCGACGCGCCACCGAAGGCCGCTGCCGTGCACTCGGTGACGGAGCACGACTTCGCTGACGAGCGGTTCGTGGTGCTCGGCCGGGAGGTTTACCTGTGGTGTCCGGGCGGGCTGCACACGAGCCCGCTGGTGAGAGCCCTCGGCAAGGCAGGTGTGACTTCAGCTGCGACGGCGCGGAATTGGCGGACGGTGGCCAGGCTCGCTGAGCTGGCAGCATCGTGAGAGCCGGCCGTCAGGAATTTGTAACACCGGTGTTGTCACACAGCCGGACACGTGTGACAATTCGGGCACTTGGCCGCCCCCTGAGCGACCGTCTATTGGCAAGGCGGGAATGTGCATCCTGTTCGAAGATTTGCCCTGGCCGGAGGCGCTGCCCTCGGTCTCTTAGGCGCCTTGACCGTTGCACCCGGAGCAAGCGCCGGCACGTCCGGCGGCTCCACTGGTGGCGACGGCATCGGCACGGCCAAGTTCCACAGTCAGCAGTACACCGGCACGATTTCACCGGACGCCAAGACCATCCCGAACTGGTCGTCGTCATACGTCGACCCCACGAACGGGGTTCGCTACCACTACACGATGGTGGGCACCAACCCGTTCACCACCAACACGACAACGACGGTTCCGACCGTCATCATCCCCATGCGATTCGTCTTCAAGGCGTCAGCCGACCCGAACGTGAATGTCCTCGACGGGTCTGACCGCGTCGCTGCCACCAAGAACTCGCCCGTCTTCCGCAACGCCGACGTCGGCGCTGCAGCCAACGCGACAGCGAGCGCGCCGCCGCAGCCGCCGGACACTCCTCCAGGTGTCGCACCCAACCCGCGGGTCGTCAACGAGCCATCGGACGTCACCCAGGTCGGGGACGCCATCTACCGGGCGCAGTGGCACAAGACCGGCACTGGCTACCACGTGCGGTTGGGCCAGCCCTCGGTCACCGCGACGCAGACGTTCTCGGTGCCCAAGAACCAAGGACAGATCGTGGTGGGCAGCAGGTCAGGCGCCGACATCGCCCTGATGAGCTACTCGTGGTTCCCCAGTCGGCTGAAGAGCCTGCTGGTGTCCATGCACATCAGCCCGCACGTGCTGCCAATCTTCTTGGTCAACAACACGTTCCTCTACATCCACTCGCCGAGTAACTGCTGCATCCTCGGCTACCACGGGGCCACGTCAGCGGCGAACGGGAACGGCAAACAGGCGATCAACACGTACATGTTCGCCTCATACAGCGATCAGGGCATCTTCAGCGCCAACGCTGGTGACAGCCAGTCCTACATCGCTGACATCCATGGCCTGAGTCACGAGGTGCAGGAGTGGTACGACGACCCGTTCGTCAACAACGTCGTCAACCCTTGGCTGACGCCGACCGCCCCTCAGTACGGGTGCACCACCCAACTTGAGACCGGTGACCCGGTTGTCGGATATGGGTTCAAGGTCACGATGCCGAACGGCATCACCTACCACCCTGAGGACGAAGTGCACTTCTCCTGGTTCGCCCGGCAACAGCCGTCGATCGCGGAGCGGCACTACTACACGTACCTCAACAACTTCGCCAACCCCGCACAAGGGTGCTGACGAAGTAGCCGCGTTCCAGGCAACATGAGAAGAGCCCGCCGAGCAATCGTCAAGACCTGTGGATTGGGGGTCATGCGACTTGTTGATCGCCTCCTGGTTCATCGTCGGGTCGTTCGATGAGTTTGCCCTTCTCGAACCTCGCGCCGGCGCGGACCAGGGCAACGAGGTG
>JBBPZH010000009.1:0-6876 GCA_038198965.1 Propionibacteriales bacterium | reverse complement strand
CGACCGGCTTGCCTTGCAGCGCAGTCTTCATGTACGCCGTCCAGGTCTGGGTCGGGTAGTTGGCGCCGAAGAACGGATCGAGGTAGCCGTCGAGAGGGTTGTTGCCGTCGCCCCGCACGTACATCACGGCGGTCGCCAGCTGAGGGGTGTAACCGACGAACCACGACGACGAGACGTGTTCGGACCCATGCACCTGCGCTGTCGCCGTGCCTGTCTTGCCCGCCGCCGGGCGATTCAGAGCCAGTGCGTTTTGTCCCGTGCCCTGTTGGACCACCTGTTGCAACGCATACGTCACGTTGTTCGCGACCACGGGTGAGAACGCCCGGTCGGTGGTGTCGCGGTGTTCGTAGCGAACGCCGCTGGCATCACTCACCTTCTGCAAGACGTACCAGTTCGCGTGCTGGCCCTGAGCAGCGAAGGTCGCATAGCCCTCGGCCATCTCGACGGTCGGCACCGTGGCGGTGCCGAGCGCCACGACAGCATTTGGCTTCAGGCCGGGCGAGTGACGGGGGATGCCGGCGGCAACTGCCGCCTTGACGATCTTCTGCGGGCCGTTGCGCATCTGTTCGGTCAAGTCCACGTACGCCGTGTTGATTGACAACGCGGTCGCTCGGATCAGGTCGACCGTGCCGTAGGAAAGGCCCGACGGGTAGCCGCTGCTTTGGCCCTCGTTCTGCACCGTCGTGCCATCGGGGAAGGTGTAGGGCGAGTTGCCATTGAGCGTGTCGGTGAGCGTGTAGCCGTCCTCGAGCGCCGCTGCCAGCGCGAAGGGTTTGAACGACGACCCAGGCTGGCCACCGGCGAGTGCCCAGTTCACCTGACTCTGCTTGCTTTTGCCCAGGTAGTTCTGGCCCCCGATCATCGCCCGCAGGGCTCCGGTGCCCGGCTCCACGGAGGCCAGCGCCACGTGCAGCTGGTTCAACCCGTGCGGCCGAATCTTCTTGACGGCGTGTCCGGCGGCGCGCATGTCGTGCCAGTCGAGCGTGGTGACGACGTGAAGGCCGCCACCGTTGATCTCCTCCTCGCTGAATCCTTGGTTGCGCAACTGCTGCTCGACCAAGTTCATGAGGTAGCCCTTCTGCCCGCCGTAGGCGTTGACGGCCCGTTGCCGAGGCAGCTTGGGCAGGTGCCGCTCGTATCTGTGGGCCTTGTGCCGGCTCAGGTCACCCATCGAGACCATGCCGTCGAGTACGTACCGGTAGCGCTCGAGCAGCGGCTTGCGGTTGGACTTGCTCACTGCAGGGTCGAGCGTCCCCGGCGAGTTCAGCACCGAGGCGAGAATCGCCCCCTCGGGAAGGGTGAGGTTCTTGGCGTCCTTGGAGAAGTACGCCTGCGCAGCAGCCTGGATGCCGTAAGCCCCGCGCCCGTAGTAGATCGTGTTCAGGTAGCCCTCGAGGATCTGGTCCTTGGTCATCGTGTTGTCGATCTTGACGGCAAGGAACGCCTCGTTGATCTTGCGGCTCCACGTCTGCTGCTGCGACAGGTACAGCACCTTGACGTACTGCTGGGTGATCGTCGATCCGCCTTGGGTGGTGTTGGAGCTCAGGTTGTTCCATGCGGCCCGCAGGATGCCCTTGGGATCGACACCTGAGTCGGTGCGGAACGTGCGGTTCTCGGCGGAGATGACGGCGTTCTGGACGTAGCGCGGCACCTGTTTGAGCGGGATGCTCTGGCGGTTCTGCAACGCGAACTGTCCCAAGACGTGGTGACCGTCGGAGTAGTAGACGACTGTCGTCTGCGCCTGGAAGGCCGCATTCGGGTTTGGGATGTCGACGTGCTTGTAGTAGACGTAGACGGCGACGATCCCAGCGGCCACGGCCAGGAAAACAAGACCGAAGAACCACTTGAGGACCCGGCGCATGGCCCGCCAGCGGCTCCTGGGTCGCCGCCGGTAACCGCCGGCTGGAGTTGCCGGCGTACGTCGTGCGCCCCCCGATGGTGACGCGGCGCCGCCCTCGGTCGGTTCGGTGCTCACGGAGTGTCTTCCGAAGTGTCAGTCATCGTCTTCGACGGTGCGGCGACGACGCGGCGGCTTCCGGGGTACGCCGTCCCCCACTGCATAGGACTCCACCAAGTGGTTCCAACCGCAGCCGCGGCACACCTCGAGGACATAGATCCGGATTTCGCCATGCTCGTGTGCCATCGCCTCGATCTGCGCGCGGGTCTTGATGCGGCCGGAGTACTGTCCGAGCTCCTCACCGAAGACGTACGACAGGTGAGCCAGCTCACTCTTGCGGCACACCGGGCATGGGGAGTCGAGGGGCTCGCCATGGTGCTTGGCCGCCCGCAACGTATAGGGGTCGGCATCGCAAAGGTCGTCACGTGACAGAGCACCCCCGTTGTACAACGTCGCCAGCACCGCTCGCCGCTGCAGCGAGTAGTCGATAACCGAGCGCTGGGACCACATGGTGATTCGAGCGTACGTCAAATCCGGTCCGCTCACGGTCCTCCTCAATGTATCGCTACGATACGTCTATTCGATGGATTGCAGTGATACGGTGACGACCAAGCCGAAGTCGACGGCAGAAGGGCGATCCTCACATGGCTAAGCGCGGTGACGTGCTCGAGTTGGCAGTGCTGGGACTGCTGCACGAGGCGCCGATGCATGGCTACGAGTTGCGCAAACGGATGACCGCTCTGCTCGGCTGGGGACGGATGCTGTCGTACGGGTCGCTCTACCCCTGCCTCAAGCAGATGCTTCGCACGGGCCTGATCGCCGAGGAAGCAGCTCACGAGACCGGAGCCGGACGTGCAGCTCGTCGAGGCAAGATCGTCTACCGACTCACAGCCGACGGCAAGGACCGGTTCGCCGAGCTCGTCTCCGCGGCCGGACCGAGCGCCTGGGAGGACGACAGTTTCGGTGTCCACTTCGCCTTCTTCAGCGCCGCCAACGCCGAGACCCGCCTTCGGATCCTCGAGGGTCGTCGCAGCCGGCTGGAGGAACGCCTCGAGCGGGTCCGTACGTCGCTCACCCGGTCGCGCGAGCGGCTCGACAGCTACACGCTCGAGCTGCAGCGCCATGGTGTCGACTCGGTCGAACGAGAAGTTCGCTGGCTCAGCGACCTGATCGCCAGCGAGCGCGGGGCGCAGACCCAAGACCGCACGCAAGAGCGGCGGCACATCGACCTACCAATCACGACAACAACGGCCGACACCCCCCGCTCGACCGTAGACAACCGGGAATGAGGAAGTGCAGATGAGTTCGGTTCGGGTAGCCATCGTTGGTGTGGGCAACTGTGCGACGTCCCTGGTGCAGGGCGTCCACTTCTACCGTGACGCCGACCCATCGGGGACCGTGCCGGGCCTGATGCACGTGGCGTTCGGCGACTACCACGTCAATGACATCGAGTTTGTCGCTGCTTTCGACGTCGACGCAAAGAAAGTCGGATTCGATCTGGCCGACGCCACGACCGCCAGCGAGAACAACACGATCAAGATCATCGACGTTCCGCCGACCGGTGTGACGGTGCAGCGTGGACCGACGCTCGACGGGCTCGGCAAGTACTACCGAGAGACCATCGAGGAGAGCGACGCAGAGCCGGTCGACGTCGTTGCAGTGCTCAAAGACACCAAGGCTGACGTGCTGGTCTCCTATCTGCCCGTCGGGTCGGAGGAAGCCGACAAGTTCTACGCGCAATGCGCTCTGGACGCCCGTGTGGCCTTCGTCAATGCGCTTCCCGTTTTCATCGCGTCTGACCCGGAGTGGGCGGCGAAGTTCGAGGCGGCGGGTGTGCCGATCGTCGGCGACGACATCAAGTCGCAGGTCGGGGCCACGATCACCCACCGGGTGCTGGCCAAGCTGTTCGAAGACCGTGGCGTCGTGCTCGACCGCACTTACCAGCTCAACGTCGGCGGCAATATGGACTTCAAGAACATGCTGGAGCGCGAGCGCCTGGAGTCCAAGAAGATCTCAAAGACACAAGCTGTCACCTCCAACATCGACCACGACCTCGGAGCGAGGAACGTCCACATCGGCCCTTCGGACTACGTCGCATGGCTCGACGACCGCAAATGGGCCTATGTCCGCCTGGAAGGCCGAGCGTTCGGAAACGTGCCGCTCAACATGGAGTACAAGCTCGAGGTTTGGGACTCCCCCAACTCTGCCGGCATCATTATCGACGCCATCCGGGCAGCGAAGATCGCCATGGACCGCGGCATCGGTGGACCCCTGCTGTCGGCGTCGTCGTACCTGATGAAGTCGCCGCCGGTCCAGTGCCCCGACGACGAGGGTCGAGCCTCGGTCGAGGCCTTCATCCGTGGTGACGTCGAGCGCTGACTCAACTCTGAGCGCCTGCGGAGTCGTGTCGCCGGCTGGGGTATGACTCACCAGGCCGGCGGCGGTCAGGACGCGTCATCGGTCGCGCAGTTCGTCGGCCAGTTGCGAGCCGCTGGTTGCGTCTTCGCCGAGGAAGAGGCCGAGGCGATCGTGTCGCGCTTCCCGGCACTCGACGATCAGTTCACGGCGGTGGAGCGTCGGTGCTCGGGGACGCCGCTGGAGCTGGTCTTAGGCGTGGCGGATTTCGCTGGCACCACGGTCACCGTTGCACCGGGGGTGTTCTTGCCCCGCCACCGAGCCGAGGCACTCGTGACGGCCGCCGACCTGCTGGCGGACTCGTTGCCCAGCGTTGGCCCAGCCCGCACCGGTTCGTGCCTGGTCCTCGACCTGGGTTGTGGGACCGGCGCGATCGCCTCGGCGGTGTGCTGCCGACATCCGCACTGGGAAGTGCACGCCTGCGATCTCGATCCAGCCGCCGTGCGCTGCGCCCGGGTCAACGCCCGCGCGTACGGCTTCGCGGTGCACCGAGCCGACTGGTTCGACGGGTTACCGCAGCCACTCCGCGGGCGTCTCTCATTGATCATCGCCCACCTGCCGTACGTACCGACCGCCGAGCTGGCTCTGCTTCCCCGCGACTCCGGGGCGGTCGAGCCTGCGTGCGGGGTCGACGGTGGACGCGATGGCTTGGATCCCTGGCGTGCGGTGGCGGCGCGCTGCCCCGACTGGCTGCTGCCTGGCGGTCATCTGCTCACGCAAGTCGCTCTCCACCAAGCCGATGCCGCGTCAGCTGTTGCAGCTGCAGTCGGCCTGCCGAGTCGGCTCATCGAGTACGACGACAGCGTCGTGGTCGACGTACAAGCAGGCGCTCGCGGCTACGAAGACTGACGCTCGGGGCAGAATGTGGCGCGTCATGCGCACCCTTGCTGACCTGCGAGTACTGCTGGCGGACGTCAGGTTCCGCCGGCTCTTCGCGGTCCGGGTGACCAGCCAGTGCGCCGACGGCATCTTTCAAGTAGCGCTCACGTCGTACGTGCTCTTCGACCCTCAGCGGCAGCCGGATGCGCGGGCCATCGCCGTGGCGCTCGCAGCGGTGTTGCTGCCGTTCAGTGTGCTCGGTCCCTTCACCGGCGTCTTTCTCGACCGGTGGAGCCGCCGACAAATCCTCTTGGTGTGCAACCTCGTGCGCCTGCTGCCACTGGCCGGCGTGGCCGCTGCGATCGCCGCTTCAAGAGACGACTGGGTGTTGTTCTCCCTGGTCATCGCCGCCTTCAGCATCAACCGGTTCTTCCTCGCCGGGCTCTCGGCTGCGCTGCCGCATGTGGTCGACCCGGCTGAGCTCGTGCTGGCCAACTCCCTCACACCGACCAGCGGAACGCTTGCGTTCATGGCCGGTCTCGGCCTTGGCGCCGGAGCACGCGCCTTTGTGCCGTTCGCCGACACCGACGTGGTGATCGTCGCCTTGGCAGGCGCGACGTATCTCGCGGCGGCTGCCTTGACCGCGCGAGTGCCGCTTCGGGAGCTGGGCCCTGACTTCATCTCTGGCACCCCGCCGGTGGGAGCCGCTCTGCGCTCGGTGATCCGCAATCTGCGGGCTGGCATCGTGCATTTGCGCCAGCGGCCGACAGCCACGCACGCCCTCGCCGCGATCGCCGCTCACCGATTCTGTTACGGGCTCTCGACGGTCGCGACCATCTTGTTGTACCGCAGCTACTTTCACCGGCCGCACGACACCGACGCCGCACTGACCGGCTTGTCGGTTGCGGTCTTGGTGTCCGGCGTGGGGTTCTTGGTGGCGGCCGTCATCACGCCGGTGGCAACGGCGCGGAGCAGCCCCCAGTCGTGGATTGTCTGCCTTCTCGCCTTCGCAGCGCTCTCGGAGACATTCCCAGGGGGGCTTTACACCCAACCGGGACTGTTGGTCGCCGCGTTTTTCCTCGGTATCGCCTCGCAGGGAGTGAAGATCTGCGTCGACACGCTGGTTCAGACCAGCGTCGACGACGAGTTCCGTGGCCGGGTCTTCGCCTGGTACGACGTCGGCTTCAACGTCGTCTTCGTTGCTGCCGCCGCTGTCGGCGCTCTGATCATCCCTGATACCGGGAAGTCGTACGCCGTGCTGGCGCTGGTCGCGGCCGGATATGCGGCCACGGCCGCCTGGTACTGGCGGGCCGAGCGACTACGGACGGCCGAGTTGGCGCCGGCTGGCTGAGGTCCAGCCGCCGTCAGGCGACGCTTGGTGTCGTCCACGGCCTCCGTCGCATCCTGCGGCCAAGACCCGGGCTAACCGGAGCGGGTCTCCCACCAGTCGAGCAACTCGGCGCGAGCCTTGTCCGCCACCAGTGGACCTCGCTCGATCCGTAGCTCGAGCAGGAACCGGTACGCCTCGCCGACCAGGGGTCCAGGCGGGATGCCTAGAGCCTGCATGATCTGGCTTCCATCGAGGTCGGGTCGGATCGACGCGAGCTCCTCAGCCTCAGCGAGCGAGGCGATACGGGCCTCCAGGTCGTCATACGCGCGACGCAGCTGCGCGGCCTTGCGAGCGTTGCGGGTCGTGCAGTCGGCTCGCGTCAGGACATGCAACCGTCCGAGCAGCGGGCCGGCGT
>JBBPZH010000008.1:0-10887 GCA_038198965.1 Propionibacteriales bacterium | reverse complement strand
GGCAAGTCGACCCTGGTCCAGGCACTCACCGGTTCCGACCCCGACCGTCTCGCGGAAGAACACCGGCGTGGCTTGTCGATCGAGCTCGGTTACTGCTGGACGACGCTGGCGTCGGTCGGTGAGGTGGCCTTCGTGGACGTACCCGGCCACGAACGTTTCCTGTCGACGATGCTGGCGGGTGTCGGACCGGTACCGGCCGTTCTTTTCGTCGTGGCCGCAGACGACCCCTGGATGCCGCAGGCAGCCGAGCATCTGGCCGCGCTCAACGCGCTTGGGGTCAGTCATGGAGTCGTGGCGATCACCCGATCCGACCTGGCCGACCCGGCCGCAGTTCGTGAACGGACGACCGCCGAGCTGAGTACGACGACCCTGCGCGACGCACCGATCGTTGCCGTCAGCGGGCGCACCGGACAGGGGCTGGACGAGCTGCGATCGCGCCTGGCGGCGATGGTCGCCTCGCTACCTACTCCAGACGAGGTGGCGGACGTCCGCTTGTGGGTCGACCGGCGCTTCACCATCAAGGGCGCGGGCACCGTCGTGACCGGCACGCTTCCAGCTGGCCGCATCTGCGTCGACGACACTCTCACGGTCGGTTCCCAACCGGTGCGGGTACGAGCGCTGCAGTCGCTCGAGCGGCCGGTGGACTGTGCCTACGGTGTCTCCCGCGTGGCGCTCAACCTCGCGGGTGACTTGACCGGCGTCGAGCGCGGGAGCGCCCTCGTCTCCCCCGATGCCTGGCAGCTCACCGACCTCCTCGACGCCCGAGTCATAACCGGGCCTGCTGAAGCGCGTCGCGCAGCTGCACCACCGGCCGGGCCGATTCTGCACATCGGTGCGGCGGCCGTGCCCGTCAGAGCCAGGGCGCTCGGAGGCGGCGTCGTACGTCTGCGGTTGTCGCGTGAGTTGCCGCTGCGCATCGGTGACCGGGCTGTCTTGCGAGACCCCGGCAGCCGGCGGATGTGGGGCGTGACCGTCCTCGACCCGGCGCCCCCAGAGCTGACTCGCCGCGGTGCCGCAGCCGAGCGCGCCGCAGAGTTCGCCGCAGTGAACGCAGCCGCGGACGTCGACACGGAAGTCGAGCGTCGAGGGCTCGTGCCCGTATCACTGCTGCAGCGAATCGGCGTCGACCTGTCGGCCGGCCTCGGCGATACCGTCCAGGCCGGGGACTGGTTGCTGAGCCGCGCGCGCGCCACGGAAGCAGGGCAAGAGATCCGACGGCTGGTGGACGAACATGACCGGCGTTTCCCGCTCGACCCCGGCGTCACGGTCCAGTCCCTCGCCGAAAGACTGGGCCTGCCATCACCTGAGCTGGTCATCAAGGTCGTGCCCATGCCACTTCAGGTGGTCGACGGCCGCGTCGTCGCTACCCGGACAGCCACGCTTCCCCCGACGGTGGAACGCGCGCTCGATGCCGTCGCCGAAGACCTCGCGAAGGAACCGTTCGCCGCTCCCACTGCCGACCGGCTGCGCGAGCTCGCGCTGGACTCCCGCGCCATTGCGGCCGCCGCGAAGGCGGGGCGTCTCCTGCGCCTTGCTGACGGGATCGTGCTGCTGCCGGAGGCTGACCTGCTAGCGGGGAAGGCTCTAAGTGAGCTGCCGCAGCCGTTCACGACCAGCGAGGCCCGGGTCAGGCTCGGCACCAGCCGTCGCGTGGCGCTCCCACTTCTGGAGCACCTCGACAGGCAAGGCGTCACCCGCCGGCTTCCCGACGACCGACGCTCTGTCATCGGGGCCGTCTCCTCCACGGTCGAAGGCACTCCGCGGGACTGACCAGTGGAAACGTCGCGATGGAGGCGGGCGGGACTTGCGAGGCTGCCGGCAAGTCTGTCGCGCCAGCGCCAGCGCCACCCCGGCTTACCGGCTAGCGCCGGCCGACCTTGGCTGCACCCCCGGGAAGCTAGTTCCCGTCGTGCCGGGTCTTGAGGAACTGGTCCACACCGGACGGGAATGCTTTGAGGCGCCGCTCACGTTCACGTGGCGCGAGTCCAGCGGAGGCCAGTGACTGCTGGAGGCCCTGGGTCAGCTGGCCGCTGCGGTGCGCGGCCAGGGCTTCGGCCTGTTCTGCCTCGCTGAGCTGATCCCACCATTGCTGAATGGAAGCGTCGTGGTCGGTCATTGCACCCTCATCTCTCGTTGGTCATCAGGCTCGCCGGGCGGCCTGCGGCTCCGCGGACCGCATCAGGATCGGCCGACCGCCGCCGTACCGGCCGGAAGCTGAAACGACAGACCCACGGCAAGGGCTTCGTCAACACCGAGCGACTCGCCGGCAGCGTAAGCGCGCCGCCATGCTTCCGGGTCGGCCGTCGCCCGAGCCGGCGCAACGAACCTGTCAAGGTGTTGTTGGTCGGGGGCCGTCCGAGGCATCCCTGCGCTGGCTCGGTGCCGTTCGCTGGCGCCGAGCAACGTAGCGGTGCGTTCGAGGTCCCCCATCGCCGCCATAACCGCCACGAAGTCCTCGAGTACGTCGATGGAGAGCTCGAGGTCACCCATTCCCATGGCGCCTGGCGCCACGTCGGCCAGCGCCTGATAGGCCGTCTCGGCACCTTCGGCGTTCAAGAGGGCGAACACGAGGTTGCACTGGTTGATGGCGACCCCCCACGGGTCCCCCAAAGCCTCGTCGGCCGCGATCGCCCGGCGCGCCGCCTCCACTGCACTCGAGAAGTTCCCGGCGTCCATGTGAATGAGGACAAGGTTGCTCAGCGCGGTTGCCTCCCGGCCAGGAGCGCCCCGTTGTCGCGCCAGCTCGATGCTGCTCTCGATCAAGGTGCGGGCACCCTCGATGTCGCCCGCCTCCCTGCGCGCGATGCCGAGGCTGTTGCACTCACGTGCCTCCCGGTCGAGGTCACCGATCCGACGCGACATCTCTAAAGCGCGCTCGAGCGCCGCCGTCCCCGGCACCAGGTCGTTTTGCTGCACGGCCAAAATTGCGGCCCCGTGCAGCGCATCGATGAAGTGCGGGCTGTCGTCGTGGTCGGAAGACTCGACGACAGCGAGTCCACGCTTGTGCCACCCACGCCCCTCGGCGGGGTAACCGAAGCGGTACCAGTACTGGTTCATCGCCGCGAGCAGGGCGTAACCGCACTCTCGTCGCTCCTTCGACGCCACGTCAGCGGGTTGCAAGCACCAGTCCAACGCCGCCCTGACGTCTTCCTCCACCGCAGCCATCCGGTCGAGCGCGCTCATCTGCGCCGGGCCGTGCAGCAAGGCGGACGCCTCTTTCACTGCCTTCAGGCACCAGTGCGTATGCCGCATCTTTATCTCGTCGCACTCCCCCGACGCCTGCAGCCGATCGCGAGCGAATTGCCGAATCGTCTCCAACAAGGTGATCTGCGGCTCACCGTCGGGAGCCTCGACCACCTGTGCCAAACTGACGTCGACCAGATGGGCGACGGCGTCGAGCGGGTCGTCGACCTCCGACGCGGCGACCTCCGCGATGGCGGCTAGGTCAACGCGACTGGAGAAGACGCCGAGCCGGCGGAAGGTGACCTGGTCCGCTGGCCGCAGCAAATCGTAGCTCCAGGCGATGGTCGCGCCCAACGTGCGTTGCCGCTCGGCTCGGTCGGAGGCGGTGACTCCTGATCCGAGCCGCTCGTCGATGCGTGACAGCAGGGCACGCGGACTGAGCAGGCGACAGCGGGCGGCCGCCAGCTCGAGGGCCAGCGGCAACCCGTCCAACCGTCGGCACAGCGCTGCCACGTCGTCGGCGTTGTCCTCGGTCAACGCAAACCGCGGCCGCACCATAGCGGCTCGACGTACGAAGAGCTCGACAGCTCCGGAGGCCCCAACCTCGGCGACCGAGGTTTGCTGCGGCCCGGGCACAGTGAGCGTCGACACCGGGTACTCCTGCTCGTCGACGAGGTGTAACGGCCGTCGGGAGGTCGCCAAGACGCGGACCTCGGGGGCATCGTTGAGCAGCTGGCTCACCACGACGTCGGCGTCAACGACCTGCTCGAGATTGTCCAACACCAGCAGCGAGCTGCGGTCGGAGAGGAAGCGCAGCGCTCGCTCGTGCGGCAGAAGGTCCGCCTCGGCGACCGCGCCGACGGCCTCGGCGATCCCGGACCACATCAACGGCGCCCGATCCGCCGTATGCAGCCCGACGAAGAACGTGTCGCAGGGGTAGTCGTCCTGGAGCCGGGCCGCCAGCTCGACCGCCAGCCGCGTCTTTCCGGTTCCGCCGGGGCCGGTCAACGTCACCAACCGCGTCCCCGGCGCCGTGATGAGGCCGCTTAGGTCGTCGAGCTCGACGTCACGACCCACCAGCTCTGAGGCGTACGTCGGGAGGTTGGCTCGGGTGCCGAGGCTGCGCAGCGGCGGGAAGTCGCGAAGCAGCCCGAGCACCTCCACGTCGTACAGCTGCTCCGGCTCGGCGATGTCCTTGAGCCGGTGACGCCCCAAGTTGCGGAGCATCGCTCGCTCCGGCAGTTGACCGAGCAGCGCGTGCGTCGAGGCGGACAGCACGACCTGACCACCGCTGGCGCTCGCGGCGATGCGGGCGGCGCGATGAACGTCGATGCCGATGTAACCGTCTTCGTGGCGCTGCGGTTCGCCGGTGTGCAGCCCCATCCGCACGCGCACGGCCACGCCGTCGGGCCAGGCATGCTGCTGAAGGCGACGCTGGCCTTGAAGCGAAGCCTCGAGAGCCTGCTGGGCTGAACCGAACACGACGAAGAAACTGTCGCCCTCGGTGCCCATCTCGTGACCGTCGTGCTCAACGAACGTCACGCGTAGGATCGAGCGCTGTGCCGACAGGGCCTCGCCCCAGCGCGCACCGAGCCGGTTGAGCATCAAGGTGGAACCCTCGATGTCGCTGAACAGCAACGTGACGGTCCCTGTAGGCAGTGGACGCACACCGACAGTATGGCCCCAATGACGGGCCGCGCGCCGGTCGTTTTCGCCCGCCTGACGCCGTAGCCACGCCTACCTCTGCTCAACCGCTCGAGCCGAGCGCCCGGGCCGCTCCAGCCAAGCGCCAGGTATATGGTGAGCCTCGAGTGCGCCGCTGTTGTGTCAGGAGGCTCGGCATGCGCGTCGAAAGTACGGTCACCGCCGTTTCGTGGATCCCCAGCGAGTCCGTCACCGGGGCGGTGTTCCGGGTGCCGTTTGAGGTCGGAATGTCCCATTACGACGAGCCGCCGCCAGACAGCATCGTCGATATTCAAACGCTGCTTCAGGCCGACCGCGCCCGGTTCGCCAACCGTCTCCGGGCGTGGATCGAGGTGGACGACGACGGCGCCATAGTCGACAGTGGGATCGACGGTGCGGGCAGCATCGGCTCGACGACGCTGCGCGTGGCAGGCAAGGGGTTGACGTTCGCCGCAGTCGCATTGCCGGACCGCCAACGCAGTGAGCCGCTAAGCGAGTCGGCGATGCGCTTCGAGCAGACCGCCGGTGGCCGCACCGGAGTGCCGGCGCCGCGTCGGGTGAGCCGCCCGCCCTTCGTCCAGATGGCGGCGCCGCTCGCGTGGACCACCCTGGCGTTGACCTTGCACGCCGACGGCCGCAAGGAGTTCGAGCTGGTCGGCGCGAGTCCGTTCCCCCGGCACTGGGTGTACGACGAGTCCGGCCAGCTCGCCGTCAAGTCGGCCACCATCAACTACCAGCAGTGGAGCACGGAGGCGTTCGGCCGGCATACGCCGTGGGGCGACACCGACTCCCCCGCTTTCGTCAGCGAGGTCGAGTCGGCGCTCGAGCGTGAGTTGTCGCGCCACATCATGCAGTCAGGCCTGCGACCGCGTATCACTAAATTGCGCAAGGACCAGAACCTGACACGCCAGGGTGAGGAAGCGGACGAGTTGTTCCTGTTGCTCGACGGGATACTCCGCGTCGATGTCGACGACGAACCAGTGGCTGAAGTGGGCCCCGGTGCTGTCCTCGGCGAGCGGGCAATCCTGGAGTCGGGCCGTCGTACCGCGTCGTTGGTTGCCGTCACTCCGTGCACGGTGGCGGTCGCCGACCGGCACTCCGTCGACCTGTCGTCACTGCAGCAACTCGCCGAAGGGCACCGCCGTGAAGACAGCTCCTAATCACGAGCTCCCGTGGTTAAGACTGGAACTCTCCATACTGCCGGTGTCGGCCATAACTCTGGCGGCTCGCTCTCGTTGATCCCCACGTCTCTTCCGAGAGAGCGTCGAGCGCATCGACATTATGTGCCTGGCGTCGCCTGTTGCCATAGGAGAAAAATTAATGAATCAGCGTGTCTTGCGGCCCGTGTTGGTGGTCATCGCCGGGCTCGCGGTGGTGTGGATGCTGGCACCATCGGCCATCGGTGTCATGAGCGTTCCGAATGTCAAGGTGGCGGGTTTCAGTGGCCGCGACACATTCCGTTTCACATTCAATGGTCATCAAAGCCTCAAGGCGAAGAGCCACGTGCGCGATGACACTGGTCATGGCCACTACGGGCTGATCCGGACCTCAGGTGCTGGGCATCTCACCGTGGTGAAGAAAGGGGTGAAGGGTACGCATGCGGCTGGATTCCCGCGAGTCTGTGTAGGTTGCAATCGAGCAATTATCACCGTCGCCGACAAGCCAGCGTTGAACCCTGGGCGCCGAGCCTTCGCGTTCGGGGCCTCAATTCGTCTCACCCCAAAACAGGCTCCAGCGGGCCGAGACCCCAACATCTTGACCAAGGGCGCCAACCGCCACCACAAATTCAAGTTGCACTTGATTGGAGCCAAACCACGCTGCGTGTTCGCTGGCACAAGGAACGAGGTCACTATCACCTCCACCTTCCCGATCGATGACAGCCAGTGGCATCGAGTCGTCTGCACCCGTCAAGGCAAACTTGACCGGCTGTTCGTGGATGGCACACTGCAAGCATCCTCTAAAACCACCTACACCGGTCCTATCACTAGCACCAGCCCCGTCAAGATCGGTGGCCGAGCCGTCGGGCACGCTGGCAGCAACGACCAGTTCCACGGCAACCTCGACAACGTCTTCCTCCACATCGGCTAGCAGGCGAGGTCCTTGTAACCGACCGCGACGGCCATGAGCAGGGCGGCCAGCCGTGGTGCCGGCTTGTGATGGACCAGGTGCATGTCCGAGGACGCTGATCGTCGCCGATATCGGACCGGCCGCTGGCGCATCACGATTCGGACCGCACACCCCGCTCCGCAGCCTGACCCAACTACTACCCTCCAGGGATGGCGGAGTACCAGATCACCTACTTGCGCGAGCTGCCCTCGCTGGTTGTCGGCCGTGACGGCGAGGAGGTGACGAAGGCACCGCTGCCGCGCCGGTTCCAACACGCGATTGACGAGGCGGCGATGCGGTCTGGCGACAGCGACAGCGACGCCTATCTCGCCGGTTGGCGGCGTGGCCAGTGGCTGCCCTTCGACGGAACGCCGGCGCAGACCGCCGAGGCGATCGTCGCCGAGCTTGTGGAGCGCTGGGACGTTGCGGCCGTGGGGGCCTATCTCGACAGCCTGGCGCCGGGCATAAAGGCCAACGAATGAGCTGCCTCAGTGAGCTGTTGGCCGATGGGAGGCCGGCGCTTCTCGATGGCGGCATGGGCACGCTGCTGCAGGAGCGGGGTCTGGAAGGGGGCGCTGCGGGCGAGCTGTGGAATGTCGATCGCCCCAGCGAGGTGCGTCTCATTCACGAGGAGTACGCCGACGCCGGGGCGACCGTCCTCACCACGAACACGTTCGGAGGCACCAGGTGCCGGCTGGACATGCACGGCCTCGGTGACCGTGTCGGGGAGCTCAACCTTGCAGCGGCTGAGCTCGCTCGCGACGTGGCCGACGCCCGGGGCGTGCTCGTCGCCGGCGGTCTGGGGCCGACGGGCGAGCTGTTCGCTCCGCTTGGCGGGCTGACGGCCGAGGCCGCCGAAGAAATCTTCGAAGAGCAACTGCGCGGGCTGGTGGCCGGCGGCATCGATCTGGTGCTCATCGAGACGATGAGCGATCTGGCGGAAGCCAGGGCGGCGGTGGTCGCGGCGCAGGCAGCGGTGCCAGGGACGCCGGTCGTGGTGACGCTCAGCTTCGACACGAACCTGCGCACGATGATGGGCGTCTCCCCGATGGAGGCTGTACGGGAGCTGGCCGCCGCGGGAGTCGACGCGGTCGGCGCCAACTGCGGCCGCGGGCCGACGGAGATGGAGCAGATCGCCGAACAGTTGGTCGCGTCCCGCACCGACGGCATCCTGATCGCCGCGCAGTCCAACGCCGGGCTGCCGCACCCGGTCGGCGACCGTTTCGAGTACGACGTCCCCCCGGCGGGGATGGCCGCTCACGCCGTGCGGCTGCGTCAGCTGGGAGTCGACCTCATCGGCGCCTGCTGCGGATCCACCCCGCAGCACGTTGCCGCGATGCGGGACGCGCTCGCGGCCTAGGACAGCGCCCGGCTGGGCACCAAGGTCAGGTCGTGTCGCCATGCCTCGAGCCAGCCGGCGTGCCATGTGCCGTCGTGGAGCACTCGGACTGGCTTCGGCGGGTCGACGAGCCTCACCGGGCGACACTAAGCGCCGCGCCCACGACCCGCGCTCCATCTAGTGTTCGGCGCATGGCTACTGCGTTCTGGGTGTGCGCTGTCGTCACCGCCGTCAGCGCCTTCGTGAGCCTCGGGTACTCGGTCGCTTCGCTGATCCGGTCCGACACCCCGGCTCGTGCCAGCTCGATGTACGCGGCCGCCCGCAGCGTCGCTTTAGCTGCGGCCGCCACCGTGGCGCTGTTCGCGAGTTCCAACGCGTACCTTGAAGGGGTCGCCCTGGTGATGGTGATCGTTCAAGCTGCCGACGCAATCATCGGCGCGATCATCCATGACCGGCTGAAGACCATCGGCCCCGCAGTTACCTCGCTAGCCAACGCCTTGGCCCTCGTCTGGCTCTACGCATCAAACTGACCCACGACAGGCTGCTGCTGACAGGCCATACCCCGTTAGCCGAGGGGCACAGCCGTCGTTAAGGCCTCCGGGCAATGGGGGGCACTCACGGCGGCCCGGGCCCGCGCGTCAAACAGCGAGCACCACCCCAATCCCTACGACACCTACAGCGGCCGGTTGTGCTCCACCGCGTCAGCGGCCATCACCAGCGCCTGCGCCAGCAGCCTCGCGTAGGTCGGTGTCATGTACTCGTCGTCGGCTTGCTCGAGGGAGATGACGGGTCGGTCGTCGCCGACCAGCCCGCCGGTCGTGAGGTACAGCGACCAGGCGCCCAAGTTCATGCGCTTGCAGTTGTGCCAGCCATCCTCGCCGTCGACCCACGCCGCGGCTTCGAGGATCTGACGGGCAACCTCACGCGCGATGTCGACACTGACTGCACCGATCGGCTCGACGGCGATGAGCACGCCGTTGAAGGTGGCGGACCCGGCGATGCTGACCCGGTTGCCGCGGTCGGGCAGGGACGGGTACTGCAGCTCGTACTCCGGCTCGAAGTCGGGGTACTGCGTGTGCATGAGGACTGGCGAAACGGTCATGCTGAGCCTCCTGCTCAGTCAAGGATATTTCACTGCACACCGCTTCTGACCTGCACGTTTGTAACGCTCGGACGCACAGCGCTTAGGCGTCCCTAGTGCGCGACTACCTGGACTGAGCGACCCGCCCCGTTCGGCGCTGCGACAAGACTCGCCCAGAGTCGAGAAGCAGGCTGCCTGGAGTACCAGCGGCGTAGGTGCCCAAAAGACGCGTCAGACGCAGGTCTTGCCTTGAGCCCGTGCGGCGACGTGGTCGTAGTGGCTGAGCTGGTCCGCACCGACTCGCCAGTTGTGGATCCACAGCCTGGTGGCACGCTGCGGCGTGATCTGCCCGTTGCGCAACGACTCCATGTCGTCGATGTGCATCTGCCACGTGGCAATCGTGGTGCCCGCCGCATCGAGGACACGTTGATACGCCGTCGTGGCGCGGTCACACAAGGCAAGCCGGTGTCCGCCGGTCGCCGGCTGCGCGCAACCCGACGCAGTGAGCTGCTGCTGCAGATGCTCGAATGCGGCGACTTTGTGCATCGCACCTTTGCGCGTCTGGTTCCAGTACTGCGTTGCCCGGTCGAGCGTGATCAGACCGGCAACCAGCTGGTTCATCGCTTGGATGTGTTCGCGCCACTGGTTGAGCGACACCGCTGCCGCTTGAGCGGCGGAGAGCTGCTGGTGGAAATTCCCCTGGCAGGCCGCGAGCTCGGCTTGACGAGTCTGTCGGGCGGTGGCCGAGGGGTTCGTGCCCGAACTGAGGCTGGTCGACGAGGTGGGCTGCCCACTTCGTTGGGACTGCGCCGTCCCTGGCGACTGTGTCGTCGCCGCGTTCGGATGGCTCGATGTGTTCCACCGAGCGAAGGTGACAGCCCCTCCGACCACAGCCACGACGGCGAGCGCCACCACGGTCAAGATGACGGGAGGTCGGCTCGACATGCTCCGCAACCAGGCGGCTGAACTGCTTCGGTGACGACCGGTCAAGACGCTCCCTCGATGCGACAGGTGTCAGGCGTTCCCTGATCGCTCGCTTGGCACCGTAGATCGCCGTGCCACCGACCGTCAAGGCGCCCGGCGAGCCATCCAGCGCGGCCCGGCGAGCCGTCCAAACATGCGCGCCAGATCGCCGATCTCGCGCCGATTTGCTCCCCGGAGCAGGCATCTGGAGGCGCCCGAAAAGGGAGATGTCCCGCCAGCTCGTGGCAACTAACCCGACATGCTGCGCGCCGTGAGAGCAGCCGCGGCGGCTGAGGTCGCAGCCGCCGGCACCGATGTCATCGACCCGGCAGCGAGGACGTCGATCATCGCATCGACCGGCATGGGCTGGCTGAAGAAGTAGCCCTGGGCTGCGGTCGCGCCGCAGTGCTGCGTCAGGTGCTCGACCTGAGTCGCGCGTTCAACTCCCTCGACCACGACCTCCAGGCCCAACGCCTCGCCCATGACCACCATCGACCGGACAAGTGAGCATGCTCGCGGATTGTCCTCGATG
>JBBPZH010000007.1:0-12310 GCA_038198965.1 Propionibacteriales bacterium | reverse complement strand
GAGCCTCTGAGCAGCGACCTGGCGCAGGCTGGTGGGCCACCGGGGCCCCGCCCGGGGCGGGTGTTAGCATCCGGCTTCTGTCTGCAGGTCGCGCGGGTGGCCGCGGCTGCACTGCTGTTCGGAGGCAGCAGCGTCTTTGTCGACCAAGGCTTGTTCTTCTCCGGAGCGGCCCTGGTGACGTTCGGTGGCGCCTACGCGGTCTTGGCCTACGTGTCGCATCAAGCCGTCAGCGTCTTCGGCTGGCTGACACCGACTGAGATGGTGCGCGGGCTGGCGTTCGCGGAAACCACTCCTGGGCCGCTCATCATGGTGGTGCAGTTCGTGGCGTTCGTCGGTGCCTATCGCGACCCGGGTGCGCTGAACCCCTGGGTGGCCGCGGTCATCGGGGGCTTGCTGACCACCTGGGTGACCTTTGTCCCCTGCTTCGTCTTCGTTCTGGTCGGAGCGCCGTACGTGGAAAGGCTGCGCTCGAACGTCGACCTGGCAGCCGCGCTGAGCGGTATCACGGCCGCCGTGGTGGGCGTCATCGCGAACCTTGCTCTGTACTTCACGTTGCACACGGTCTTCGGCTCGACGGTTCCGGTGACGGCCGGGCCGCTGCGTGCGCAGTTGCCCGAAGTGGCGTCGTTCCAGGCAGTGCCTGCTGCACTGGCAGCGCTTGCGGCGGTGTTGCTGTTTCGGCGCGGATGGGGGGTGCTGCCGACCTTCACGGTGTGCGCTGTGGCGGGTATCGGAGCGTCGTGGGCACCGGGCGCCTTGAGTTGACGATCCCGGTCAGCCCTTGCTCACCAACGAACGCGCGAAGAAGACGACGTTAGCGGGACGCTCGGCCAACCGGCGCATGAGATAGCCGTACCACTCGTCTCCGTACGGCACGTAGATGCGCACCCGGTTTCCGGCTGTTGCGAGTCGTTGCTGCTCCTCCGGGCGGATGCCGAAGAGCATTTGGTACTCGTAGGTGTCCGGCGAGCGGTCATTGCGCCGCACCAGCTCACCGGCGATGGCGATCAGCGTCGGGTCGTGCGTGGCCACCATCGGGTAACCATCTCCAGCCATCAACGCCTTCAGGCAGCGGACGTAGGAGAGGTCGACCTCGGCGCGGGACTGGTACGCCACCGACTCGGGCTCGTTGTAGGCGCCTTTGCACAACCGCACCCGTGAACCGGCGTACGCCAGGTCCTTGCAGTCCTGCACCGTTCGGTGCAGATAGGCCTGCAGCACCGCACCGACCCATGGAAAGTCCACCCGCAGCTGCTGCAGGATTGCCAGCGTCGAGTCGGTGGTGGTGTGGTCTTCCATGTCCAACGTGACGGTCATACCGGCAGCCGCCGCGGCGGTGCAGACGTTGCGGGCATTGTCCAGCGCGATGCGCTCGCCGTCTCCGGGTAGCCCCTGGCCGATGGCGGAAAGCTTGACCGAGGCCTCCGCGTGCTCCGACAGACCCGCATCGGCCAAGCGGCGCAGCAGCAGCAGATAGGCATCGGTCGTCGCGGTCGCCTGAGCTTCGTCTTCGGTGTCCTCGCCCAGGTGGTCAAGTGAAATCAGCAAGCCGTCCGCTGCAAGCTGCTTGCTCGTGGCAACAGCGTCGTCGACCGACTCCCCAGCCACGAATCGGGCCACAATGCCGCTCGACACGGGCAGCCGAGTGACGGCTCGCTTGGTTGCATCACTTTGCGACAACATCAGCAACGATCGCCGAAGCACGATGCCTCCTGGTCCGCTTTCCTCTGGTGCTGGCGCGCCCAGATTACGGGTTTGGCATCCGGCTAGGCTCGCGGGACCAGTCACGCGCTGCGAGGGAGTCCGATGACCCACTACGTCGAGGCCGAGCTCGTCGCCAATGTTTGGAAGGTCGTGGCCGCCGTCGGCGACTCCGTCGTCCCGGGTGACACCGTGGTGATCTTGGAGTCGATGAAGATGGAGATTCCCGTCCCCGCGGAGGTTGCCGGTGTGATCACCGACATCGCGGTCCGGGAGGGCGATGTCGTGACCGAGGGTGACCGGCTGGCCGACATCGAGCCGTCCTGACCGCAACGCTTGGCCCGACACGCTACGGCGTACGGCGTCGCAACGTGGCAGCTCCCAACGCGATGCCAGCGACGATGAACCCGCTGACGACCGCGATGTCCTGCACGAGACCGGCGCTCATCCCCGGCGATGTCTGCAGGCGTTGCATGGCATCGACGGCGTAGCTCAACGGCAGGACGTCGGAAACCCCTGACAAGAAGCCCGGCAAATCGGCCCGGGGGACGAACAGGCCACAGAGCAGAATTTGGGGGATCACGACGGCGGGCATGAACTGGACGGCCTGGAACTCAGTCTGCGCGAACGCCGACACGAACAGACCCAAGGTGGTCCCGACCACGGCGTCCAGGACGGCGACCACCGTGAGGGTGACGACTGACCCGGCAATCTGAAGACCGAGCCAGCCCACGGTCAGCGAGACAGCCACCAGGGCCTGGACCAATGCGACAGCTGCGAAGGCCAGTGCGTAGCCCAAGATGAGGTCGAGCTTGCCCATCGGCATCGACAAGAGCCGCTCGAGGGTTCCGGAGGCACGCTCGCGCAGCGTGGTCACCGACGCGACGAGGAACATCACGATGAACGGGAACATGGCCAGCAGCGGAGGACCGACGAAGTCGAACATCGCGTCGCTTCGATGAAACATCCACTTCAGCAGAGCCAACAAAAGGCACGGGACAGCGAGCAGCATGGCCATCGTGCGAGGGTCTCGGCGTAGCTGGGTCAGTACCCGCCGCGTCACCGCCCAGGTGATCGAGAAGGTCATCGGACCTCCAACGCACCGACGAGCGCGAGAAACGCCGACTCGACGTCGGAGGTGGCTGTTCGCTCGAGCAGCGCTTTCGGGGCGTCATCGGCAATGAGCAGTCCCTCCCGCATCAGCAGCAACCGGTCGCAGCGGCTCGCCTCGTCCATGACGTGGCTGGACACCACGATCGTGCGGCCATCGGCTGCCAGCTGCTTGAACATGTCCCAGAGCTGGTGGCGCAGCACCGGGTCAAGACCAACAGTCGGCTCGTCCAGGACCAGCACCTCAGGGTCACCCAGCAGGGCAACGGCGAGTGAGACTCGAGACTGCTGGCCACCGGACAGCCGGTCGACGCGATGCTCCGCCACATCGTCCAGGCGGACCGTGGTCATGACCTCCTCGACTGCCCCAGCACCCGCCGAGAGCACGGACGCGAAGAAGCGGACGTTCTCCCGCACCGACAAGTCGCCGTACACGCTGGTGTGCTGAGTGACATAGCTGACCCGGTGGCGCAACGACGGACTTCCAGCGGGGACACCGAGAACCGTCACGGTGCCTGCGGACAGCCGCTGCAGACCGATGATGCTGCGAAGCAACGTGGTCTTGCCGCAGCCGGACGGGCCCAGCAGCCCGGTGATCTCACCACTCCGCACCGCCGTTGAGAGCCCCGGTATGACGTCGACACCTCCCCGCCGAACGTGGAGGTCCGAGACATCAACCGCCGTCGAATTCATCATGCGTTGAATAATGCAGAAGGTGATTGAGCTGGTCAAGCAGGCGCGACGTCGAAGCCGTCGAGGTAGCGCTGAAGATTGGGCCCTACGCGCTCGATCACACGTGCTGCCGGCTCGCTGGCCAACGGCTCCAAGAGCAGGACATAGCGGGTCACCGCCAACCCCAGCAGCTGAGATGCCACCAGTTGCGCCCGCAACGCGGCATCGCGGTCGTCGATCACGGCGACGATCGGACCCATGATCATTCGGATGAAGCCCTCCCGCAGTAATGCAGCGGCTGGCTCGCTGGTCATCGACGACCGGACGACCGCGACCAGGGGCATCTGCATCTCCTCGGTGTCCCACAACGTGATGAACGTCGCGGCGATGCGGCTGCCCAACCCGTCGATTCCTTGCCGAGTGAGCGATGGAATCACCTCTCGAGGATCGAAAGGCACCTCCAGCGCCTGAAGCAGGAGATCGTCCTTGGAGCCGAAGTAGTGGTGGACAAGCGCCGGATCGACTTCCGCCGCGAGGGCGATACTGCGCAGCGTTGCCCGGTCGAAGCCCTTCGCGGCGAATTCGGCCTTTGCTGCGGACAGGATGCGAGCCTTGGTGTCAGGTCGTCCCGGTCGTCGACCGGATCGCGCCCGGGCACCGCTGGCGGGGCTAGCGCCCATGCCGGAAGGCAGGCTCAGGTGTTACGGGGTCACGGCCTGCTCTCGACGCGCCGGCGAACAGGTACGACCGGGCGAAGGAGAGCGACTCGGCCAGGTCGGTTCGACGTGCCGTGGAGCTGGCCACGCGGCGGGTATTGATCTCCACCACGACGTCACCGGCGAAACCGGTCGCTCCCAGGCGCGTCAGCAGCTCTCGGCACGGTTGGTCACCTCTGCCTGGAACCAGGTGCTCGTCACGAGCCGAGCCGGAGCCGTCAGCGAGGTGAACGTGCCGCAGTCGAGGTCCCAGGGCATCGGCCATCCGCAGGGCGTCCGAGCCCGCGGTTGACGTGTGCGACAGATCGAGCGTCACGTTGGGATACGCCTGGCCGACGGGGTCCCAGTCGGGAAGATACGCCTGGATCTCCCGTCGTGAAGCCCGCCACGGATACATGTTCTCTACGGCGAACGCCAGCCGGGAGTCCTGCTCCAGCCGCTCGATACCGGCAGCGAAGTCCTTGGCGTAGTCGCGTTGCCAGCGAAACGGTGGATGGACGACGACCGTCGTAGCGCCGAGGTCGAGCGCCATCTGCGCGCTGCGTTCGAGCTTGGCCCACGGGTCAGTGCCCCACACGCGTTGGGTGATCAGTAGGCACGGGGCGTGCACCGCGCACACCGGGACACCGTGGTGCTCCGACAGCTGCCGGACCGCCGCGACATCTTGGCTGACCGGGTCGATCCCGACCATCACCTCGACGGCGTCGTACCCAAGCTCGCGAGCCAGCTGGAACGCCATGCCGGAGGACTCCGGATAGACCGACGCCGTGGAGAGCGCGACCCGACGGGCAGCGCCCGCCGGGTCGGCCGATTCATCCGATCTCATACCCCTCACGCCGATCAGCGTAGGCCGACTCGAATTCTGCGGGTCGATTCAGCTCGGTCAGCAGCTACAGGGCGTCGAGCTGCTCCAAGATGACGCCTTCGCGCAGGGCCCACGGGCAGACCTCGAGGGCCTCGATGCTGAACAGATCCATGACCGCCTCGGCGACGAGGCCGCCGGCGAGAAGTTGGGGGGCGCGGGCGGCTGAGACTCCAGGCAGGGTGCTTCGGCGGGCAGGTGACATCTTGGCGATCTTGGGCAGCCACTTGCGCAAGTCCGTCTTCCTGAGATCGCGCCGCACGAAAGGTCCCTGTTCTGACGGCGCCGCACCGCAGACTCTTGCCAGCGAACGAAACGTCTTCGACGTGGCCACCGTGTAGTCCGACGCGCCGGAGCGCAGCAATGCTCCTGCTTCGCGGGCGATCGTCGTACGCACGTGCTTGCGCAGGCGACGGACGTCGTCGTCAGACGGTAGGTCAGCCGGCAGCCAGTCCCGGGTGAGGCGACCGGCACCCAGCTCGAACGACTGCGCAACGTCGGGGCGCTCGTCGGGACCGGCTGCTATTTCAAGCGATCCCCCGCCGATGTCGAAGACGGCAAGGCGGCCAGAAGACCAGCCGAACCAGCGCCGGACGGCGAGGAACGTCAGCCGCGCCTCGTCCTCTCCCGACAAGACCAGAAGCGGCACGCCGGTTTTCTCCCGAACCAGCGTCAGTACGTCGTCTGTGTTGGAAGCCTCCCGGATCGCCGAGGTTGCAAATGCCGTCACCGACTCGCACCCCTGATCCTCAGCCTCGACGAGAGCGTCGGCGATGAAGGCAATCAGCGCCTTCACCCCCGAATCAGACAGGGCGCCATCGTCGGTAAGGTGCTCCGCCAACCGCAGCTCTTCCTTCTTCGAGGACGCGGGCAGTGGAGCCGCTCCGCGATGCGCGTCGACGACCAACAGGTGCGCAGTGTTGGAGCCGACATCTAAGACTGCCTGTCGCATTCTGGTTAGGTTATCGCCAGCAGCACAAAGCGCCGCGGAAGTGTCGGTCGGCAGTTCTACCGTGCGCACCATGACGACTCGAGCCCAACCTCACTACCGGTGTACTGACTGTGGCGATGTCTCGGTAAAGTGGCGAGGGCGCTGTAGTGCCTGCCAGGCATGGGGAACGCTCCAAGAACACACGCCCGCTCGTGGTGGGCCGCGCCGCTCCCGTCCCCTGTCATCCGCAGCGACCCCGATCACCAGCGTTCGCTCCGAGGCAGTGACCGCTGTCAGCAGTGGCGTCCCGGAGCTCGACCGAGTGCTGGGTGGTGGCATCGTCGGCGGGGCCGTCGTGCTCCTTGCCGGCGAGCCGGGCGTTGGCAAGTCGACGCTGCTGCTCGAAGTCGCGGCGGGCGCCGCCCGACGCGGGTCACGGGCGCTGTATCTCACCGGCGAAGAGTCAGTCTCGCAGGTCCGGATGCGCGCCGAGCGCACCGGCGCTCTCGAGGACGGGCTCTATCTGGCCGCGGAGTCCGACCTCGGTGCAGCACTTGCCCACGTCGACGCGGTGGATCCGCAGCTGCTCGTCATCGACTCGGTCCAGACGCTCACCAGCAGCGAGGTCGACGGGGTCGCGGGTGGGGTCACCCAGGTCAGAGCAGTGACCGCGGCACTGGTTCAGCGCGCGAAGCAGCGACACCTTCCGACCATCCTGGTCGGTCACGTCACCAAGGACGGCGCAGTGGCCGGCCCTCGCGCGCTCGAGCACATCGTCGACGTCGTCTTGGCGTTCGAAGGGGACCGCGGTTCGCGGCTGAGGATGCTCAGAGCCACCAAGAACCGCTTCGGTCCGGTTGACGAGATCGGCTGTTTCGAGCTCGACGCGTCAGGGGTCGTCGAGGTGGCGGACCCGTCGGGCTTGTTCTTGTCGCGACACTGTGAGCCGATCTCCGGCACCTGCGTCACCGTCACCCTCGAGGGCCGGCGCCCACTGCTGGCCGAGGTGCAGGCGTTGGTCACCCCTACGCCCAATCCGACTGCCAGGCGTGCCGTCAGTGGACTGGATCCAGCTCGGTTGGCGTTGCTCACCGCTGTCCTCGAGCGACGTGTGGGCATCACGATGCACAGCTGCGATATCTATGCAGCCACGGTGGGAGGCGCCAAAGTTAGCAATCCGTCTGCAGATTTGGCGGTCGCGGTTGCGCTTGCCAGTGCTGTCCGAAACCGCATCGTGGCGACCGGCACCGTGTGTTTCGGCGAGGTCGGACTTGCTGGCGAGCTCCGGCGCGTTCCCGACATGGAGCAGCGATTGTCCGAGGCCGCGCGCCTGGGCTTCACCACGGCCATTGTCCCCGCTGACGCTCGCACTCCGCTGAGCGTCGTGCCCAGCGTCCGCGGGATCACCGTGGTGCAGTGTCTTGACCTGCGCGCCGCGTTGACCGCAGTCCATGTCCTCGGCGAAGCAGTCGAAGCCGCTTCCCCTGGGCAACTCCAGGTCGTGGGCTGACGAGGAGGTTCATCAGCGGCTGAGCAGCGGGGCCGGCGTACGTCTAGAGTGAACACACCGAGAGGCGGGCAAGGGGCGAGCAGGTGGCGAGCGGCGACAGGCAGTCTGCGGACGCGCGGCTGCGGGCCACGCTGGCGGCGGTCGCGCCGGGCACCACATTACGAGAGGGCTTGGAGCGGGTCCTGCGGGGCCGCACGGGCGCTCTGGTGGTGCTTGGTTACGACCGGGCAGTCGAAGCGTTGTGCACTGGCGGTTTCCTCCTCGACGTCGAGTTCAGCGGCACCGGGCTCCGCGAGCTCGCCAAGATGGACGGGGCGATCGTCTGCGACCGCGACGCGAACCGCATCCTGCGGGCGGGGGTACACCTGATGCCGGACGCCGCCATACCGACGACCGAGGCGGGCACCCGGCACCGCACCGCGGAGCGGGTAGCCCGGCAGACCGGACTCCCCGTGATCTCGGTGTCTCAGTCGATGAACACCATCGCGGTCTATGTAGGCGACATCCGCTACGTGTTGGAGAACACCGCGTCGATCCTGTCGCACGCCAACCAGGCACTGGCAACGCTGGAACGTTACAAACTGCGGCTCGACGAGGTCACGAGCACGTTGTCTGCCCTCGAGATCGAGGATCTGGTGACGGTTCGTGACGTGGCGGTCGTGGTCCAGCGGTTGGAGATGGTGTTGCGCATCGCCGCCGAGATCGAGGATTACGTGCTGGAGTTGGGCACCGACGGCAGGCTGCTTTCACTGCAGCTTGACGAGCTGGTCGCCGGTGTCGAGCAAGAGCGCGTCTTGGTCGTGCGCGACTACCTCCCGAGCGGCCGTAGGGCACGCGAGTCCGACTCAGTACTCGCCGAGGTCGACGCCTTGTCGGCGACCGAGTTGCTCGACATCGCCACCGTGATACGCCCAGTGGGCATCGGAGGCACGGAAAGCCTCGACAGCGCCGTGAGTCCGCGCGGTTACCGACTCCTTGCCAAGGTGCCCCGGCTACCCGGCGCCGTCGTCGAGCGCCTCGTCGAGCACTTCGGCACCCTGCAAAAGCTGTTGGCGGCCAGCATCGAGGACCTGCAGATCGTCGAGGGAGTGGGCGACACCAGGGCCCGTTCGGTGCGCGAGGGGTTGTCCCGCCTTGCCGAGTCGAGCATTCTCGAGCGCTACGTCTGACCCGCGGTTCGCTCAGTGCTTGGCTGCCAAGATGTCGAAGTACGCCTTATGTGGCTGCCCGCCGACCAGCGCCGCCTCGACCCAGTAGCCACCCGGTGAAGCCACTGCCCCCGTGCCGGCGCAGTGCGGAGTGGAGCGGCGACCGTTCCAGCGCAGGGTATAGACCGTGGCTGGGTCGTGACGCACTACGACCTGCCGAGCCAACAGTGCATCGGGGCAGTCGGTGCTGGACCACACCACATCAGGACCCGAGGTGATCCTCGCCACGAGCGAGTCAGGCGTGATCGGCAGCGTGCACGCATCGACCGACACAGGAACCGTCAGGACAAGGGTTGCGGTGTTCGCGTGACCTACGACGGAGTCGGCGACGTTGACAGACATTTCTACGGTGCTGGGATCGCACTGGCCGGTAGGTGAGGCAAGCGGCGGCGTGGGGGAGGTTCGGGTGCCCGCGCCTTGGTGCGCAGAGCCGGGGTGCTTCCCACGATGCTTATGACGATGCGTTGAGCGGTGCCTGCGGTGGGAGGGCGTACGGTCCCGCTTCTGCAGCGGAGGAGGTGTCGACGTCGTACCAGCGTCGACAGCGGTCGGAGTGCCTGGCGGGCTGGTGGCAGCTGAGCTGTTCCCGTGGCCGTTGGAGAGCCACACCCACGTCACCGCGATGAGCAGCATCGCGATCACCAGCACTCCGAGCCTGCGCACCCAGTAGACCTGGGGCGGCAATGGCCCCGACGGCTTCAGCACCGAGCTCACGACTTCACGCTAATGCCGCTCACCCGCTCGTTGTGGCACCATTCCCCCGACATGCCCGAGTCCGCACTGCTGGAGCCGCTGCTCCAGTGGTACGCCGGCTCCGCACGGGCGCTTCCCTGGCGGCGTCCTGGCGTCACGCCGTGGCAGGTTCTCGTCAGCGAGGTCATGCTGCAGCAGACGCAGGTTTCCCGGGTGTTGCCGGCGTACGACGCGTGGGTGCGGCGTTGGCCGACGCCGGCCGCGCTGGCCGCCGACTCACCCGGCGCTGCCGTGCGGATGTGGGGCGGGCTGGGCTATCCGAGGCGGGCGCTGCGGCTGCACGCCACGGCCACCGTCATCACCCAGCAGTACGGCGGAGACGTGCCGGCAACCGTCGGCGAGCTGAAAGCGCTCCCCGGAGTCGGGGACTACACGGCATCTGCTGTTGCTGCCTTCGCGCACCGGCAGCGCAGCGTGGTGCTCGACACGAATGTGCGCCGAGTACTCGGGCGCGTCGTCGCCGCGGTTCGACAGCCTCCCGCAACGATTTCGGCCGCCGAACGAGCACGAGCTGACGCCGTGCTACCGCGCGACGGCGAAAGTGCAGCTCAGTGGAACGTGGCGGTGATGGAGCTCGGGGCTCTCGTATGTCGGGCCAACAAGCCGGACTGTGGCGCATGTCCGGTGGCTGAGCTCTGTGCCTGGCGCCATGCCGGCTACCCCGAACCACCGGTGCTGCAACTTCGACGCCAGGCGTACACCGGAACGGACCGGCACTGCCGCGGCAGGCTGCTCGCGATGACAAGATCGGCTGACAGCCCGGTGGCGTTTGACGCTCTTGCATCCGCCTGGCCGAACGACGCTCAGCGGGCCCGCGCGTTGCAGTCCCTCCTCGACGACGGTCTGCTCGTCGAGGAGGTCGCTGGCCGATTGAGCCTGCCGGAGCTCTCCACCTAGCCGATCAGGCCGGCGGCAGTGCCTCCTCGACCGGCGGGGTGTCGGGGAGCTCAGTCGGCGGGGTGTCGGGGAGCTCAGTCTTCTGTGTGCCGCTGAAGGTGAACTGGGCGTCGGTTCCCTCGCCTTCGACGCCGACGAGCACGATCTGCCCCGGTCCGATCTCGCCGAAGAGCATCTTTTCGGCCAGCGTGTCCTCGAGATCGCGCTGCACGGTCCGCCGCAGAGGTCGCGCGCCAAGTACCGGATCGAAGCCGCGCCTCGCCAGCAGCTCCTTCGCCGCTTGAGTGAGCTCCAGCCCCATGTCACGGTCTCGGAGCCGCACTTCGACGGCCGTGATCATGAAGTCGACCATCGAGATGATCTCGTCTTGGGTGAGCGGCGGGAACACGATGATCTCGTCAACCCGATTCAAAAACTCAGGACGGAAGTGCTGCTTGAGCTCCTCGGTGACGCGCGACTTCATGCGTTCGTACGACGCGGCCACGTCGCCGGACTGCTGGAATCCGAGGTTGACTCCCTTGGCGATGTCTCTTGTGCCGAGGTTGGTGGTCATGATGATCACGGTGTTCTTGAAGTCGATGACCCGGCCCTGAGAGTCGGTGAGGCGGCCTTCCTCGAGAATCTGCAACAGCGAGTTGAAGATGTCTGGATGCGCCTTCTCGACCTCGTCGAACAAAACGACGGAGAACGGCTTGCGACGGACCTTCTCGGTGAGCTGGCCGCCCTCCTCGTAGCCGACGTAGCCAGGGGGCGATCCGAACAGCCGCGAGATCGTGTGCTTCTCGGAGAACTCGCTCATATCGAGCTGGATCAACGCGTCCTCGTCACCGAAAAGGAATTCCGCGAGCGTCTTGGATAGCCACGTCTTGCCGACACCTGAGGGCCCGGCGAAGATGAACGAACCGCCCGGGCGCTTGGGGTCCTTCAGACCCGCCCGGGTACGGCGAATCGCACGCGACAACGCCCTGATGGCCGCGTCTTGCCCGATGACCCGCTTGTGGAGCTCGTCCTCCATCTTGAGCAGTCGGTGGGACTCCTCCTCGGTGAGCTTCACTATCGGGATACCGGTCGCAGTTGCGAGCACTTCGGCGATGAGTTCCTCGTCGACCTCGGCGACCACGTCCATGTCACCGGCTTTCCACTGCTTCTCCCGCTCACCTTTGGCGGCGATTAGCTTCTTTTCCTCGTCACGCAAAGAAGCAGCCAACTCGAAGTCCTGAGCGTCGATGGCGCTTTCCTTCTTACGGCGTACGTCGGCGATCTTGTCGTCGAACTCCCGAAGGTCAGGCGGTGCCGTCATCCGCCGGATGCGCAGCCGCGAGCCGGCTTCGTCGATGAGGTCGATGGCTTTGTCCGGCAAGAACCGGTCGGAGATGTAGCGGTCGGCGAGCGTTGCCGACGACACCAAGGCTTCGTCGGTGATGGTGACGCGGTGATGCGCTTCGTAGCGGTCACGCAGACCCTTGAGCATCTCGATCGTGTGTGCGATCGACGGCTCGGCCACTTGGATGGGCTGGAAGCGGCGCTCGAGCGCAGCGTCCTTCTCCAGATGTTTGCGGTACTCGTCGAGCGTCGTCGCACCGATGGTCTGCAGCTCTCCCCGCGCCAGCATGGGCTTGAGGATGCTGGCGGCGTCGATGGCTCCTTCAGCGGCCCCGGCCCCGACCAGCGTGTGGATCTCGTCGATGAACAAGACGATGTCGCCGCGCGTGCGGATCTCCTTGAGCACCTTCTTCAGCCGCTCCTCGAAGTCACCGCGGTAGCGGGACCCGGCGACGAGAGCACCGAGGTCGAGGGTGTAGATCTGTTTATCCTTGAGGGTCTCCGGCACGTCTCCTCTGACGATGTCTTGGGCCAGGCCTTCGACGATCGTGGTCTTGCCGACACCCGGCTCACCAATCAGTACTGGGTTGTTTTTGGTTCGGCGGGAGAGGATCTGCATGACGCGCT
>JBBPZH010000006.1:0-10895 GCA_038198965.1 Propionibacteriales bacterium | reverse complement strand
GCATCGAACTGGAGATGCTGCAGCAGCGGCGCGACGGGATCGTGACTCACTTGGCCCAGCTGCGCGACCTGGTCGCCACCTTCGCCAGCGACGAGCCGGCCGTCGAGCCCGGCTCAGCACCTGACTGACGACTTCAGCGTCGCCGCCGCCGGCAGCAAAGCGTCGCCACGCGGTTGTCAACTCGGCGCAATGATGGTCGGTGTGCTGAGCACCATGTCGCCGTGCCGGCTGCGGGGCAGCGGAGCCGCAGCCGGATTGACCACCCCGACGATGATGTCGAGGACGGTCTCCGCCTGCCCTACCCACAGGTGCTTGCCGTCACGGACCGCCACCACGCTCGCCTGTGGCACTACGGCGAAGCGCTCCCGAGCCTCGGGCGGACGCAGATAGTCGTCGTACTCGGGCACGACGGCCACCAAAGGCTTGCCGGACACAGCCCAGGCCAGCAGATCCGATCTCTCTGCGAGCCGCAGCGGTGGCGAAAGCAGAATGGCGCCACTTACGTCGGCGGTCCCAGCGTACTTGAGGATGAGCTCGGTGCCGAAGGACCAGCCGAGCAGCCAGCGGTTCGGCAGTCCTGCCGTGACTGCCGCACCGACCGCAGCCGCCACGTCGTGTCGCTCGGCCACCCCGGAGTCGAAGGTGCCCTCGCTGGTGCCTTGCGCGCTGGCCGTGCCTCGGGTGTTGAACCGAAGCACGGCCGTCGCAGCAAGAGCGGGCAGGCGGTACGCCGCCTTGCGAAAGATCTGGCTGTCCATCATCCCGCCTGCTGTCGGCAACGGATGCACGCAGATCAACGTTGCGGCGGCGTTGCCGTCCACTGGGGCCGCCAGCTCACCGACCAGCTGCAGGCCGTCGGAGGTGGTGAGCCTCAGCGGCTCGCGGACAGCGGGCAGGACGGAATTCGCCCGGATGCGGGAGTCGGAGGCCACCGGTCAGCGGGCGGAGTAGTCGCGAAAACCGCGTCCGGTCTTGCGCCCCAGGTAACCCGCCGTGACCAGGTGCTCGAGCAGTGGCGCGGGAGCGTATCCGGGCTCGCGGAATTCGGCGTACAGCGTCCGTTCGATGGCAAGGGCTACGTCGTTGCCTACGACGTCGAGCAGCTCGAACGGTCCCATGGGAAGCGCACATCCGGCCTTCATCGCGGTGTCTATCTCATCGACGTCGGCGTAGTGCGCCTCGAGCATGCGAACGGCGTCGTTCAGGTAGGGGAAAAGCAGCGCGTTCACGATGAACCCGGCGCGATCGGCACAGGAGACGGCGTGCTTGCCAAGCTGAGCACACACCGCCCGCACCGTCTCGGCCACCTCGGGGTCGGTCGCGACGGTGGACACCACCTCGACGAGTCTCATCACATTTGCCGGGTTGAAGAAATGCATCCCGACCACGTCGCCGGGTCGTGAGGTGGCCGCTGCCAGCTCGATGACCGGCAGGGAGCTCGTCGTCGTGGCGAGGACGGCCCCCGCCGGGCACAGTTCGTCGAAGTTCTCGAACAGCGCCTTCTTGACCGTCAGGTCCTCGACCACTGCCTCGATGACGAGATCGACCTCAGCCAGCCGCTCGAGGTCGGTGGTTCCGGTGAAGCGCTCGAACGCCTGCTGACGCTCGTCAGCCGACAGGCTCCCGCGTTGCGCGGCCTTCTCGAGGCTGCGGTCGAGCGCAGCACGAAGCGCAGCAGCCCCGCTGTCACTGCGCGCGACGGACAGCACGTCGTAGCCGCCTCGAGCGAACACCTCGACGATGCCGGTGGCCATGGTGCCCGAGCCAACGACTCCCACTCGGCGCACCTGGCGTTTGAGCGGCGGAGCGGCGTCGGAGCTCGGTGTCGCCGCATCGGGGACGACGACCGGACTCCCCTCGCCTTCGTAGGTGTAAAAGCCGTGGCCGACTTTGCGGCCCAACAGGCCTGCTGTGACCATCTGCTTGAGCAGCGGCGACGGCGCATGGAGCCGGTTGCGGCCCTGGCGATACATGGTGTCGAGGATCTCGTACGCCGTGTCGAGCCCGATGAGGTCGAGCAGCGCAAGCGGCCCCATGGGATAGCCGCAACCGAGCCGCATCGCCGCGTCGATGTCCTCACGGGATGCGTAGGAGTTCTCGTACATCGAGACGGCATGGTTCAGATAGCCGAACAGCAGCGAGTTGGCGATGAACCCAGCCCGGTCTCCGGCGGCGACCGGGTTCTTTCCCAGTCGGCGGGCAAGCTCTTGGACGTCGGCCACGACTTCGGGATCGGTGACAACAGTGCGGATGACCTCGACGAACTGCTGCACCGTAGCGGGATTGAAGAAATGGAGACCGACGACCCGGCTGGGGGCCGACGTAGCGGCGGATATCTCGGTCACCGACAACGAGGACGTGTTCGTCGCCAACACGCAGTCGGGACGCACGATGTCGTCAAGTTGCCGGAAGATCGCCCGCTTGAGGTCGAGTTGCTCTACGACGGCTTCGACGACGAGGTCGCAGTCCTTGAGGTCCGCCAGCGCCGTCGTGAAGGTCAGACGTTCGAAGATTGCCTGCTGCTCGTCTCCGGTGAGCTTGCCGCGGCTCACCGCCCGGCTCGTCGAGTTCTCGATGTGCGTGCGGCCGCGCTGCAACAGGTCATCGGCCCGCTCTACGCCGACGACTTCGAAACCGTTGCGCGCGAACACCTCCGCGATGCCTGCACCCATGGTCCCGAGGCCGACCACGCCGATACTGGGAAACTCGCGGGGCATGGCCGAAAGTCTCCCACACGGGCGGGACTAGAGTGCCGCCCTGTGCGCATCGTGGTAGCGACCTGCCAGGTGGACTACGCGGGTCGGCTCAGCGCTCACCTACCGAGCGCTCCTCGGCTGCTCATCGTGAAGGCCGACAAGTCGGTTCTGGTGCACGCCGACGGTGGTTCCTACAAGCCGCTCAACTGGATGGCCCCTCCGTGCACGCTGACTGAAAGCGAGCTTGACGGGGGCCGGCTCGAGTGGCTCGTCGAGGGTCCGAGCGGTGACACCCTACGGATCGTCATCAGTGAGGTGCTCAGCGACGCGACGTACGAGCTCGGTGTCGACCCGGGGCTTCGCAAGGACGGCGTTGAAAAGCACCTGCAAGAGTTGTTGGCCGACCACCCCAGCAGCTTGCGGTCCGGCCTCTCCCTCGTCCAGCGGGAGTACCCGACCGCCATCGGTCCCGTCGACCTGTTATGCCGCGAGAGCGACGGCAGCTCGGTCGCCGTCGAGGTGAAGCGTCGAGGTGACATCGACGGGGTCGAGCAGCTCACGCGCTACCTCGACCTGCTGAACCGCGACCCACTGCTGCGTCCGGTGGCGGGCATCTTCGCGGCACAACAGATCAGGCCACAGGCCAAGGTCCTGGCCAGCGACCGAGGGATCTCTTGCGTCACCGTCGACTACGACGAGCTGCGCGGACTCGACGATCCCACCGCCCGCCTCTTCTGAGCCGAACCCGTTGCAGCCCTCTCCGGCGACTCGCGTTGCAGAATTGTGCGGTAGGCGACTCGGCGGACCGGCGCGAAGGCGCCGGTTTGACGCTCAGCGGTCGATGGTGTCCTCAGGGCCGTCCCCGAGACTGTCCGTCGCGCCTGCGACGTCACCCTCGACAGCGATTTGCTCTTTGCGCACTTCGCCGGTGACGACCTCCTCGGTCTGGAACTCCTCGGTGCCCAGGCGCACGCGCTCGACCGGGCGCACGACGGTTTCCACGACGGGAACCTCCTCGTAGAGGATCACTTCCGGCTGCTCACCACTGAGCGGTGCACCTTCGACGATCTCGCCGGCATCGAGGTCACTGTCGCTTTCTTCGCCGACGGGCACGCTTTCGAGGACTGCCTTCTCCCGGCGCACCGGCACCGTGATCGTAACGTTCTCAGTCACGACGTACTTGCGCAGTCGGGCTCTGCCGGTTACTTCTCGCCGGGTACCGACGCGAAGCTGCTCCTCCGAGCGGATCATGGCGGCGTCGCCAGCAGCGCCGGACGAGGTCTGCGTCGCTGCGTGACCAGTGTCGGTGCCTTGCTCGTAGGTCACGCGCTCCGTCGCATTGTCGGCATATGAGTCGGTTGGCGGGTAGGTGAGGTCGTAGTAGTCGTAGAGCGTTTGCTCTTCTTCCGGGCTCAGGTGGCCTCCGTCTGGACTGACGTTGGGCGCCCCCTTGATCTTGTCTTTGTCGAAGCCGACATCGACTCGGCCACCACTCAGCGATGCCTGCGCCAACGGGACGAAATTTTCGGCCAGGCCGAACAACCCGGTGTTGACGGTGGCAAAAACTGGCTCCCCGGTCTGGTCATCGAGGAACACTTGACCGATCCGTCCGAGCTTCGAACCGTCGGAACCATAAGCGTCGGCACCGACGACCTGCTGGACGTCGTCTGAGCTGAGCATGTCTGTCTCCCTCGTCTGCTGAAGTAGGCGGTTCCGGGCTGAACGGCTTGTCTGCCGATGTGCTGCCGACACCGAGCGGAGGCGTTGTACCCAATTGCAGTAGGCCTATGTTGGCAGCCCGTTTGCCGAGACTTCTGGTCTATTTTTGCCGGCCGATGTGACATTATCGGTCGGCCCGCATCTGCCGAGGCAATCCGCAGTTTTGATCTGGCCTGAGAGGGCACTAGAGCTAACAGACGCTCTGGAAGGAAGGATCCAATGACAACTCCACCAAACGACCCATACGGATCGTCCGGTTACGGCGAGACTGAGTCGACGTCCGCACTCCCCGACTACTCCACCGGTGGCACCGACTACATCGAGGGAACCGTGGGCTACGAGGCTGGAACCGTGGGCTACGAGGCTGGAACCGACTACGCCACCGACAGCACCTATTCCACCGAGGGCAGCGACTCCTCGAGCGGCACGGCCGATGCGGCCAAGCAACAGGCGCAGAACGTCAAAGACACCACGGCCCAGGCTGGTCAGCAGGTAGCGCAGACTGCCATGGAGCAGGCAAGCCAGGTTGCCGGCGACGCCAAACAGCAAGCGCAGCAACTGGCCGGCCAGGCCAAGAACGAAGTCTCAAGCCAGGTCATATCGCAGCGCGATCGCGTGGCGGAGACGCTGCGTTCCCTCAGTGAGGAGCTGCGCGGCATGGCCGACTCGAGTAGCGAGTCGGGCCTCGGCGCGACGCTCGCGCGGCAAGGCGCTGACCTGACGCAGCAGGCTGCTGGGTTCCTGTCTGAGCGAGACCCGAGTCAGTTGCTCGACGAAGTCCGCGGCGTGGCTCGTCGGCGCCCGGCTGGCTTTTTGATGGGCGCGGCCCTCGCCGGTGTCGTCGTGGGCCGACTCTCGCGTGGGGCAATGAGTGCTCGTAGCAGTGACGACTCGTCGTACGACTCGTCACGTTTCGACACACTGCGGTCCCAGACCGCCGGTTATGACATCTACAGCCAGCCGGCCAGCACCGCACCGGGGACCGCATCCGGGTGGAGTCCGTCGGCCGCGCAACCTGCGCCGATCCTCAACGAGCCGTACGGCGAGCAGCAGCCACCGGCAGGCTATGACCCGGGCTACGGAGGTCGCGCGTGAGTAGCTCCTACGGCGAAGGCTCAGAACAAGACCCGCTCATCGGTGCACCCGGGTCCGCCGGCTATGACCCGGCAGCCGTCGACCCAGGTATGGCGGGGCAACCTGGCTACCAGCCCGGTTATGGCGCGTCGGAGGGTTACGGCCAGGGGGCATCTGCACCCGGGTACACCGAGGGTGCGTACGCGATCCCATCGGGCGGCTACGACAGCGCAGGCGGCGCATCTGCTGCCTATGGCAGCACCTACGACAGCCAGGGCGGTGCCACGGCGGCCACAGCCGATCGGCCCGACGTCGAAGACGCGTCAGTTGGCAGCCTTGTGGGCAAGCTCACCAGTGATCTGTCCAAGCTCATGCGCCAAGAGGTCGACCTTGCCAAAGCGGAGCTTCGCGAAGAAGCCAAAAAGGCCGGCGCTGCTGCAGGCATGCTGGCCGGCGCTGGCGTTGCGGGTCTGCTCTTTTTGGTGTTCTTGTCGATCACGCTGATGTGGTTGCTCGACAAGGCAATGGATCTTTGGATCGCCGCACTCATCGTCACCTTGCTTTGGGGCGCTGCCGCAGCAGTCATGGGTCTGATGGGTAAGAAGAAGCTGTCCGACGTCAACCCCAAGCCCGAGCAGACCATCGAGACTCTGAAGGAGGACAAGGAATGGGTGCAAGCCCAGAGGAACTGAGACGCGAGATCGAAGAGACCCGGCGCGACCTCACCTACGACGTCGATGCACTGAACGAAAAGGTGAGTCCGTCCCGTGTGATGGCTCGCCGCGTTGACCGCGCCAAAGGCGCGGTGTCTGGCATCAAGGAGCGTGTGATGGGCACAACTCAATCAGCTACGTCGTCGCTGAGTTCAGGTACGAGCGCAGGCACAAGTTCGGCAGGCTCGGCCATGTCGTCAGCGGCGTCCACGGTGGGCGACTCCATGTCGTCGGTGACCTCTTCGGTGGGTGACGCCGCGTCGAGCGTGACCGGCACGATGAGCCAAGCTCCGCAGATGGCGATCCAGCGCACCCAGGGCAACCCGCTTGCCGCCGGACTTCTCGCCTTTGCCGGAGGCTGGTTGATTTCCAGTCTGCTGCCGGCGACTCAGCAAGAGGAGCAATTGGCCGAGACGCTGCAAGACAAAGCGTCCGATCTGGCCGGACCGGTCAAGGAGCAGGTGCAGCAGGTAGCTCAGGAGATGAAGGACAACCTCCAAGAGCCAGCGCAGCAGGCTGTGCAGCAGGTCAAGGAAAGCGCCACCGACGCGGCCAGCACGGTGAAGGAAGAAGGCATGTCCCAGGCCGACAGCGTCAAGGAGGAGGCGAAGTCCTCCGCCAAGAGCGTCAAGGACTCCGCCAGCGGAGGTTCCAGCTGAGCACTCCCCGACCCAGCCAGCCGGCGTCTCAGCAGACTCCGGCGCACAGGACCGGTCAAACAGCCCGGCCCAACGTTCCTGGGTCAGACGCCACCAGCCCTAGCGAAATTCCCGCCAAGGGCTGGTGGCAGGTCACCAAGCGCGCCTGGGCTGAGGCCAAACTCGATCAGGTACCGCTCTTGGCGGCAGGCGTTGCGTTCTTCAGCTTCTTGTCGCTGTTCCCAGCGCTCATCGCGGCTGTCCTGACGTGGGGACTCGTCGCCGATCCCTCCTCCATGCGTGATCAAGCCAATAGTGTTGCGTCGGCGTTGCCGGCGTCGGCTCACAAACTGCTGTTGCACCAGATCAACTCCCTGATCGCCAAGCCATCGCAGTCGCTCGGCATCGGGCTGGTGATCTCGCTGGCCCTGGCCTTGTGGAGCGCGTCGGGTGGCGTCGGAAACCTGATGTCCGCGATCAACCTGACCTATGACGAGGAGGAGACCAGGGGCTTCGTCAAGCGCAAGCTCATCGCGTTGGGCCTGACCGCCGGCATTATCGTCGGTGGCCTCTTGGCCCTCGGCCTGGTCGCCGTGGCGCCAGCGGTGTTCGACGCAATCGGGCTGCCGGGCTGGACCCGAGTGCTCCTGGAGATCGGTCGCTGGTTGATCCTTCTCGCCCTGGTCGGACTGGGTCTTGCCGTGCTCTACCGGGTGGCACCTGACCGTGACGATCCTCAGTTCAAGTGGGTGTCGATCGGTGCAGCCGTAGGCACGGTGATCTGGCTGGTCGCATCGTTGGTGTTTTCGCTGTACGTCGACAACTTCAGCAGCTACAGCAAGACCTACGGCTCGCTCGCGGCGGTCGTAATCCTGCTGCTGTGGTTGTGGATCTCTTTCTACGTCGTGTTGCTGGGAGCGGAGATCAACGCTGAAAGCGAGGCGCAGACGATCAAGGACACCACCACCGGTCCCGAGAAGCCTCTCGGCCAGCGCGACGCCGTCAAAGCCGACACCACACCGCCTGCCGACCACGGCGGTGGCAAGGCGGGTGCCGACGATCCCCGCGGCAACGCCGCTCAAAAGGTCTGACCAGAGCGGCTGCGCCCAAGGCCTAGGCCGACTCCCGCTCCGCGGCCTCCGCAACCAACGGCGGAAGTTGATGAGCGCGGCGGATCACATCGACGACCCGGCCCATGATCTGGGTGAGCCCGAAGTCTTTGGGTGTGAAGACGGCAGCCACCAACTCGCGGCACAGCACCGTCGCATCGGCGGCCGGAATGATGCCGCCGACGACGACCGGCACGTCGTCGAGGCCCGCCGCGCGCAGTCCGCTCACGATGGCGGGTATCAGTTGCATATGCGACCCGGAAAGGATTGACAGCCCAACGCAGTGCACGTCTTCAGCAACAGCAGCCGCGACGATTTCCTCCGGCGTGAGCCGGATCCCCTGGTAGATCACTTCGAACCCCGCGTCGCGAGCTCGTACGGCGACCTGCTCGGCTCCGTTGCTGTGACCATCGAGCCCTGGCTTGGCCACCAGCAACCGCAACCTGCCGCCGAGCTCCTCCCCCGTCTGGCGGACCGCGGCTCGAACGGTGGCGAGCTCTTCTCCGGCCGGAACCGGTAACCCGACTCCACCTATTCCCGTCGGTGCCCGGTACTCCCCGAACACCTCGCGGAGCGCTCCTGCCCACTCACCGGTGGTGGCACCGGCTCGCACCGCCGCCAACGTGGCGTGCATCAGGTTGGCGTCGGACCTCGCCGCAGCTCGGAGCGCATCGAGCGCCGCCGATACGGCTTCCGGCTCGCGGTCTGACCGCCAGGACGTTGTCGACGCAAGTGCGCGTGCTTCTGCCTGTGGGTCAGGCGCCTGGATGACAGCGTCCAGGTCGGCGGTCAGCGGCGACGGCTCGCTCTCGACGAATGCGTTGACCCCAACCACGACGTCGGCACCGGTCTCAATCCGCGCCCGCCGGCGCGTGTGGGAGGCGACCAGCTCCGCCTTCAGATACCCGGACTCCAGGGCTGCGACCGCGCCACCCATCGCCTGCACCTTGTCGATCTCCGTGCCTGCGGCGATCATCAGCTCGCCCACTTTAGCCGCGATGACCGAGGAGCCATCGAAGATGTCGCCGTACTCGAGCAGGTCGGACTCGAAGGCAAGCACCTGTTGCATGCGCAGCGACCACTGTTGGTCCCACGGCCGAGGCAGACCGAGCGCCTCGTTCCACGCCGGCAACTGCACGGCGCGGGCGCGGGCGGACTTCGACAGCGTCACGCCAAGCATCTCCAGCACGATGCGTTGCACGTTGTTTTCAGGCTGGGCTTCGGTCAGACCTAGGCTGTTGACCTGGACGCCGTACCGGAACCGACGCAACGCAGGGTCGCTGACCCCGTAGCGGTCGGCAGTAATCGAGTCCCACAGCTGCGCGAATGCCCGCATCTTGCACAGTTCTTCGACGAACCGCACTCCCGCATTCACAAAAAACGACACCCGGCCCACCACGTCGCCGAACCGTTCCGGGGTTACCTGCCCGCCGTCCCGCACCCGGTCGAGCACGGCGATCGCGGTGCAGAGCGCGAAGGCGAGCTCCTGGGTGGGCGTGGCGCCTGCCTCCTGCAGGTGGTAGCTGCAGATATTGATCGGGTTCCACCGCGGCATCTCGTTCACCGTGTATGCGATCAGGTCGGTGCTGAGCCGCAGCGATTGCGCCGGTGGAAACACGTAGGTCCCCCGCGACAGATACTCCTTGATGATGTCGTTTTGCGTCGTCCCTTGCAGCGCCCGGAGATCGGCGCCCTGCTCCTCCGCCACAACCTGGTATAGCGCCAGCAGCCACATCGCCGTTGCGTTAATCGTCATCGACGTGTTCATCTCGGCCAACGGCAAAGCCTGGAAGAGGCGGCGCATCTCACCCAGATGCGGCACCGGTACGCCGACCTTGCCGACCTCGCCACGCGCCAGCGGCGAGTCGGGGTCGTAACCCGTCTGGGTCGGGAGGTCGAAGGCGACCGAGAGGCCAGTCTGGCCCTTGGCAAGATTGCGCCGGTACAAAGCGTTGGAGTCCGCGGCCGAGCTGTGGCCGGCGTAGGTGCGCATCACCCACGGGGCGTCGCGCGGGTGCTCGGCAGACTCCATGCTGCGGAGCCTACGATGCAACCGACGTCCCGCAGCGCTGTTGTTGCTTACCTCACGGCCACGGTTGCTCCGGAAGCCACGGTTGCTCCAAAAGCGCAGGGTCAGGCTGACAGGTGCAAGGACGAGCGATCCATGTGCAGCACCCGGTTGAGGCGGGTGACGGCGAGCACTCGGCGCAGCTCCTTGGAGCAGTTCCGGAGCACCAGCCGGCGGCCCCGGCGCTCGGCCCGCACGTGCGCGGCAGTGAGCATCCCAAGCCCGGCGGCGTCGATGGTGTCAAGGGCCGACATGTCGATGACGACATCGCCTGGAGCGGCATCCTGCACCGCCGTGAGCGTGGTGCGCACGGCGGCGACGTTTCGCACGTCGAGGTGCGTCCCGATGGTCACCACACTGGTGGGGGCCGCTGCGTCAATCGCCATGAGAGTCTTTCGCCGCGTCGTCTTTCTCACTGAGTACGACGGTTCAACGACCGGTTTCGTTGCCTGGGAAAGCTCGCTTTCTCTGGCCGAGCCCGGTAGGAGGCGCGTCGTGAGCCTGGCTGGTGAGCCAAACCGTAGGCGGCAGCTGCTCAGCGAAGTGGGAGGCGCGGTCGGCGTGTCGAAATCCCAGCCACTTCCGAGCGCCGCCCGACACGCGGTCAGTTGCTGGCGTTGCACGCCTCATCTTCGACGCAAAGCGCCAGCCCCGGCGGCGGTGCTCGGCACTACAGCCGCTTCCCGCAATCACTAAACCAGCGGCGGCCACCAGACAGTAGTCACGAAACGTGGTAACCCACTGCACTTGTTGCATCGGGTTGCCACAGCACCGAGAGCACCACCCGCTCAACCAGGACCGATGCCACCTGCGCCGCTCTGCCGCCACGAACCGCCCGCTTCACCCGAGCGCCCCCCGGTTGACGGTGATCCGGCCCG
>JBBPZH010000005.1:0-8825 GCA_038198965.1 Propionibacteriales bacterium | reverse complement strand
GCGAACGGATCCACGCCGCCTCCGCCAACGATCCGAGCCAGGCGTTCGAAATCTCCAGGCTCGACGACGGCACGATGACCCACGTCCCGATCGGCATCTTCCGGCGGGTCGACCGACCGACGTACGACGACTTGGCGCGCGACCAGCTCAGCGTGGCTGCCGCTACCTCAGGACCCGGTGACCTCGCCGAACTGATCTCCGGGAGCGACACCTGGACGGTCAACGCAGCCGGGTCGTGAACACTCCGCTGAACGAGCGGATGAACGAAGAGGTGGCTGGCGTGCTGACCCGCCAGTACCACTGGCCGCGGCGCGGCGCCCCGACGGTGAACGAGTAGCGCCCGCGGGCGGCGGTGTGGCCGGTTGTCACCTGGTGCCACGAGCACGTGCCGCACGAGCGCTTCTGCAACACGATCCGGCGATGCGCGTAGTGCGGCGTCACCCGGCCATGGAAATGGCCAGTGCGATCCTCGATGCGGCCTGACACGTTCCGGTGCACGCCCACGTACGTCGAGTCGCGCGACGGCTGGAGCTCCGCGTTGCCCGCAAAGGCGACCCGATACGTCGCGTTCCGGACCGACGAGGCCGTGAAACGAAAGTGCGGGAAGCTGGAATCGGTGGTGGATCGGGTGTCGAGGTGGTGCCACTGCGTGGTGCCGTTGAACTTGCGGTACAAGCGGACGCGTACGCCAGCCACCGCACCGGTCGAGCCGCGAACCGTCGCAACGACTTGACCGCGGACGGTCGTCGAAGTCCCATATCCCCGCACCTGGTCGAAGTGCAGAAAGCGGATCGAGGTGGTGTGACGGGTACCGGTTGAGGCGACGACCGAGCCGGGAGCCGAGGCACCTGCGGCCGGCTCCACGGCGGGTCCGGCGAGCAGGACAGCGGCACCGATGCCGGCGAGGGTGACGGTCAACGTGGTCATCGAGGCTCCTTTCGCACATTGAGCATGGCTTGACGGAACTTCAGCACGCTAGACGGCGGCCCGCGCGGATCAAAACGGGACCGAGTGGGCGAGCAGACAACACAACCGAACCCGTCGACGAGCCGGTTCGAGGAGCGTCAGGGTCACAAGGCCGGAAGGCCCTGACAGCGCGCTAGAGTGCATAAGTGTCAGACGATCGCCGTGGCTTTCTGCTCGGCGTCGCGGCGTTCGGTCTGTGGGGCCTGTTCCCGCTCTTCTGGCCGTTGCTCGAGCCGTCCAGCGCCGGCGAAATCCTGGCGCACCGCATCGTGTGGTCGCTGCTGGTCACCGCAATCCTGGTGGCCATCGCCGGGCGCGCCGGCGCGTTGCGGGCTCTGTGGACCGATCCGCACATGCGCTACCCCATGATCGGTGCCGGCGTGACCATCGGCTTCAACTGGTTCACCTACATCTGGGGCGTCAATTCCGGCCACGTCGTCGAGACGTCCTTGGGGTACTACATCAATCCGCTCGTCACCGTGCTGTTGGCGGTGATCGTTCTCGGCGAGCGGCTGCGCCGGGTGCAGTGGCTCGCGCTGGCCATCGGATGCGTCGCCGTGGTCGTGTTGAGCGTCGAACTCGGTCGGCCACCCTGGATCTCGCTGGTCTTGGCGTTCAGCTTCGGCACTTACGGCTTGCTGAAGAAGCAAGCAGCACCCGGCCCGGTTGAGGGCCTGGCGTTCGAGTCGCTCGTGCTCGCCCCATTCGCGGTCGCCTATCTCGGGTGGCTGGAGATCGCCGGCCGGGCTACCGCGTGGTCGCACGGTGTCGGCCACGTTGCTTTGCTCGCCACAACGGGCTTGGTGACCGTGGCACCGCTGCTGTGCTTCGCTGGAGCCGCCAACCGCATCCCGTTGAGCACGCTCGGACTCCTGCAGTACATAGCCCCGACCATCCAGTTCCTCATCGGTGTGATCGTGTTCCGCGAGCCCATGCCCACCGCCAGATGGATCGGCTTCTCCCTGGTCTGGCTCGCCCTCATCGTGCTGACCGTCGATTCGTTGGCCGCGCTGCATCGGCGTACCGTCTCTGCATCAGACTCGGTGCTGGCCAGCACCTCAGCGAACGCTCCGGTCTGACCCAGAGCGGAACCTGAGCTCGCGGTCGCGGCTGAGGTCACCAGCGGTCTTCACCAGATCGCCCATGGCGAAGAGCGCGCTCGCGAGCAACGAGCTGTCGGCGCTCTCTGCGGGGTCGGCCTCGGCACCGAGCCCGCGGACCGCGGGAGGTTGCAGGTCTGTCAAGTCGCCGTGGACGGACCCCCCGAACCTTGACGTCTCCTCGATCAACCGCCTGGCCCGACCCTGCACCCACGCATCCTGAGTTCGGCTCAACCCGAAGCCAGGCTCTTCCCTTGCCCGCTTGGCCAACGCGACACCGAGCCCTTCCTTGACGCCCCACCGGTAGTAGCTACGCGACCGTTCTCCAGTCCCCTGGTTCAGTCGGCGTAGCAGCTCAGCCGAGTGGGCGCCCATCGAGGAGTTGGCGAACGCCGGCTCGACCAGCGCCGGGAGCTCCACGGCCAGTGCGGCTGCGAAGCGTCGAGCTACCGTCGTCGACTCGGCGGTGCGCTGAGGAACGGTAACCAGGTGGAACCCGGAAGCGCCGGTTGCCGCGACCCAACGCCGAGCTATCTCGGGCACGTCGTGGCGCCGCCAGAACCACGCCCACAGCTGTGCAGACGACGGGTGGTCGTCCGGCGGGGCATCTCGGCACACCGTCGCCGCGAAGTCACTCCACGGCAGCTGGCTGCCGTTCTTCAAGGTGGTCTGCCAGTGCGAGGGGATGACTCGGGCCAGGTCGCGAGCGGTGAGGATGACCCGCAGTTCAGCTGGCGCAAGGTCGGCCGCGAGACGCTCGATCTTGGGCTTCCCCAGAGGCGCCAGCAACTCGTTGGACAACAAGACGTTGCCGTCGTACCGCTGCACAGCGCCGGCGAACCGCCGCCAAGCACCTGCACGGCCTGGGCGGTCGACGTCTTGAGTGCCCCGGAAATCGGCGACCGCCAGGAACGACGAGGCGCTCGAGGGCCACCACACCCCCGCCTCCGACAGACGTTCGGCGTTGCGGTCGAAGAGGCCCTGCAGGTACGTCGTCGCCGACTTCATCGTGCCGACGTGCAAGAACACGGTCCGAGCCACCAGCACACGCTAGCGACCGACCGGCAAGCGCCGTTGTCGGCGCCAGCCGGGTGTGTCCCATACTGAACGGCGTGCCTTCTGTCAGGCGGCGTTGCTATATGCATATCGGGCCGCCGAAAACAGGTACGTCCTACCTGCAAAGCGTGCTTTGGGCCTCCGAGTCCGCCTTGGCCGCCCAGGGCCTCGTGCTTCCGCTGGCGAAGCGGGACCACTACCACGTAGCCCTCGCGCTCAGGTCGATCTCTCGGCCCGCCGCCGCGGCCCGCGTCGCGACCGTACTCGAGCGGCTCACCGCAGCGGCTGACCGAGTTCACGATGCGAACCTTCTGATCACCCAGGAGCAACTCGCGCCCGCCACCGTCGCCGAGGCACAGCGCCTGATCGAGCTCTTTCGCAACTGGGAGGTTCATGTCGTCATAACGGCGCGTGACCTCGGGCGGCAGATCCCATCCGGTTGGCAGCAGGGCATCAAGAAGCGGCAGACGATCCGGTACGGCGACTACCTCGACGCCGTCGTGCACCACGGGCCACCAGCGGCGGAGTTCTGGCGGCATCAAGATCTGCCCGCCATAGCAACGGCCTGGAGCAGTGCCGTCACTCCGTCGCAGGTGCACGTCGTCACCGTGCCCCCCAAAGGCGCCGCACCGACGCAACTGCTCGACAGGTTCTGCGAGGTGATCGGGGTCAACGCCGAAGCGTTGCAAACCTCAGGTGCCGTGACGAACACGTCCATCGGGCACGCCCAGGCCGAGCTGCTCCGGCTGGTCAACGACGTCTGGGGTGACGCTTTGTCGGGGCCCGCCGGGTCCCCTTCGCGCGCCGGCCAGACGTACCTCGCCAAGCACGTGCTGGCCGCCCAAGCCGGTCCTGCACCGCAACTCCCTCGCCACCTGCACGAATGGTGTCGAGAGGAGTCACACCGTTTCGTGGCCGCGATGGAGCAGGGCGGCTACGACGTGGTCGGCGACCTTGCCGAGCTCCTTCCCGATTTCGATGGCGGAGTGGAGACGCTCGACGTCAGCCAGGCCGACGTCGTGCGCTCCGCCGCAGCCGCGCTGGCGAATGTCGTCACCGCACGCCAACAGACCCTCAACGAATTGAGGACGCTGCAGAAGCGCACCACGAACTCCGCCGGTGGCCACGAGCACCGCCGCGACCAAGGCAAGCCCCGGAAGTGGCGGGCTAAGCCGTCCGGGTGACGACAAGATCGCAGAGTTCGCGCAGCGCCTGCCGGGCCGGAACCTCCGGCAGCTTGTCGAGCAACCGCCGCGCTGCGTCCGTGCGCCGGCGTACCTCAGTCCGGGCCTGGTCAAGAGCTGGGTGAGCCCGCAGCAACCCAAGGGTTTCGGCGTGCTCTGCGTCGTCGGCAACCGGTCGCGCCAGCAGCTGGAGCAGCCTGGCGTCACCCTGGCCGGGGGCTCGGCGGGCCAGCAGGGTGGGGAGCGTCGAAATGCCCTCGCGCAGGTCGGTGCCAGGCTGCTTGCCCAGCTCGGCGCTGTCGCCGGCGATGTCGATGACGTCATCGGAGAGTTGGAACGCGGTGCCGATCTGCTCGCCGAAATCGGTGAGCGTCTCTTCCATATCGCGGGGCACCCCTGACAGTCGGGCACCGAACCGAGCCGAAGTGGCGATGAGTGATCCTGTCTTGTCCGAGACCACCGACAGGTAGTGAGAGACGGCGTCCTCGCCCGGTCCTGGACCGATCGTTTCGCGGATCTGTCCTTGCACCAGGCGCCCGAAGGTCTGCGCTTGAATACGCACACAGTCCGGGCCGAGGTCGGCGACGATGCCGGACGCCCGGGCGAAGAGCAGGTCACCGGTCAAGATGGCCACGCTATTGTCCCAGCGCGAGTTGGCGCTTTGAGCGCCGCGCCGCAGCTCTGCCTCGTCCATCACGTCGTCGTGATAGAGCGTCGCGAGATGGGTCAGCTCCACCACCACAGCGGCTGGTACGACGCCCTGGGCTTGGGCGTCACCGAACTCAGCCGCCAGCACGACGAGCAGCGGCCGGAACCGCTTGCCACCAGCTGCCAGCAAGTGCCGTGCCGCCTCGTTGATGAACTCGACGTCGGACTGCACTGCCCGCGCCAGCTCCTTCTCGACCTCCGCCAGTCGCGACCTGACGCGCTGTTCGATCATCGGGTCGTCGATGGACAACCCCAGCGTTGTCATCGTCGCGTGTGTCACGGGTCCCAACTTCGTCAGCGGATGAACTGGCCGGCGTGGCGAGCCAGGTCGAGCACGGGCTGCGGAACGATCCCGAGCACCAGTGTCATCGTGGCACCAATGGTGATCGCTGCGGTTGTCAAGACGCTGGGAACGGCCACCGTCGGTCCATCACCCACCGGGTCGGAGAAGAACATGAGCACGATGACGCGGACGTAGAAGAAGGCAGCGACGGCGCTCATCAACACTGCCACCACCACCAGGGGCCAGGCTCCACCTGCCCAGGCCGCGGTGAACACCACCCATTTCCCGGTGAAGCCGCTCGTCAGGGGGATGCCGGCGAACGCCAGCAGGAAGAACGCGAAGACGCCGGCGACCACGGGGGCCTCCTTACCGAGGCCGGCCCAGCGCGACAACGAGGTGGTCTCGCCGCCGGCGTCTCGCACCACCGTCACGACCGCGAACGCACCGATCGTCGCGAACCCGTAGGTGACGAGGTAGAACAACACCGCCTGCAGGCTCGTGACGCCGGCGAAACCTGCAGCCGCGGCCCCGGTCTGGGCGCCCACGAACCCGGTGATGACAAACCCGGCGTGCGCGATCGAGGAGTAGGCCAGCATCCGCTTGATGTCGGTCTGAGTGATCGCGAGGATCGAACCCACCGCCATCGTGAGTGCGGCAATGATCCACATCATCGGCTGCCAGTCCCAGCGGGTGGCCCCGAACGCGACATAGAAGACGCGCAGCAGAGCACCGAACGCGGCAATCTTCGTGCACGCCGCCATGAACGCAGTAACCGCGGTGGGAGCTCCCTGATAGACGTCTGGTGTCCACGCGTGGAACGGGGCGGCTCCCACCTTGAAGAGCAGGCCGACGGCGAGCAGGCCCATGCCGATGAGCAGCAGTCCGCTGGCGCCCGGCCGGGCGGAGACAGCGGTGTCGATTGCCGACAGCGAGACGCTGCCGGCGAACCCGTAGATCAGCGCGATGCCGTAGAGGAAGAAAGCCGAGGAGAACGCGCCCAGCAGGAAGTACTTCATCGCAGCTTCCTGGCTGATCAGCCGGCGCCGGCGGGCCAGGCCGCACAAGAGGTACAGCGGAAGGGACAACACCTCGAGGGCAACGAACATCGTGAGTAGGTCGTTGGCAGCGGGAAACAGCATCATGCCGCCGAGTGCGAACAGCAGCAGCGGGAAGACCTCGGTGTGCTCCACACCCCGCGACATAGCATCGCGCTCGGCATCGGTGCCCGGCAACGCGGCGGCCTGGCCGGCAAATGCTGTGAGCCCGCCTTCGAGCGATCGCTCCGCGAACAGCAAGACGCTGACCAGTCCGAAGACGAGCAGGATGCCCCAGAGGAAGAGCGAGGGACCGTCCACGGCGATGGCACCCACCGCTTCGATGCTGCCCATGGCAGCGCCGCCGGCAAGGGACGGGGCCGAGGTCGCGACCCAGACGACGGCGACGAACGCGCTCACCAACCCAGCCAACGTCAGCACCGTCTGGACCAAGTAGCGCAACCGGCGGGGCGCGAACGCCTCGACGAGTACGCCGACCAAAGCCATGCCGAACACGATGAGCAACGGCGACAGCCGCCCGTAGTCGAGCGCCGGAGCATTAAAAACCTGATCGGCGAGTATCATCTGCCGCCCTGCCGTTCCGAGGCCACCGTCGGGTGCGGGTCACTTACCCCCACGTGCGCCATGAACCTGTTCACCGTGGGGTTGATGACGTCCAGGGCCGGCTTGGGGAAAAACCCAAGCACGACGATCAGCGCGATCAGCGGCGCCAGCGCCGCCACCTCACGGGTGCCGAGGTCAGGCAGCAGTCGCGTCGACTCGCGCACCGGACCGGTCATCGTCCGCTGGTACATGAGCAGGATGTAGAGGGCCGCGAGCACGATGCCCAACGTGGCGAACACCGCTGCAACTACCGACGTCGTGAACGTGCCGGCCAGCACCAAGAACTCGCTGACGAACGGCGAGAGCCCGGGCAGCGAAAGGCTCGACAATCCCGCCACGAGAAAGATCCCGGCCAGCACCGGAGCGACCTTCTCCACCCCGCCGTAGTCGCTGATGAGCTTGGACCTCCGTCGGCTGATCAAGAAGCCGGTGACCAAGAACAGCGCCGCTGTCGACAGGCCGTGGTTGAACATGTAGAGAATCGAGCCCGACTGTCCCTGGCTGGTGAACGCAAAAATGCCGAGCACGATGAACCCGAAGTGCGACACCGAGGTGTAGGCGATGAGCCGCCTGATGTCGTTCTGGCCGACCGCCAGCAAGGCGCCGTACAGGACCGAGAAGACGGCCAGCGCGATGATCACCGGCATCGCCCACCGCGACGCCTCGGGGAAGATGCCGAGACAGAACCGCAGCATGCCGAATGTGCCGATCTTGTCGAGCACGCTCACCAAGAGCACCGCCGTGCCGGGCGTGGCCTCACTGGCCGCGTCCGGCAGCCATGTGTGCACCGGCCACATCGGCGCCTTGATCGCGAAGGCGATGAAGAAGCCGAGGAAGAGCCACCTGCCCGTGGACGTGCTCATGTCACCGGACAGCTTCATGAGGTCACCCAGCAGGTACGACGGTCCACTGGGCGAGCGCGCAGAGACGACGTACAAGCCAATCACCGATGCGAGCATGAGCAGGCCGCCGAACAGGCTGTAGAGCAAGAACTTGACGGCCGCGTAGGAGCGCTGCGCGCCTCCGAAGCCGCCGATGAGGAAGTAGACCGGGATCAGCGTGGCTTCGAAGAGCACGTAGAACAAGAAGACGTCGGTGGCGGCGAAGACGCCGATCGCCAGACCTTCCAGCGCCAGGATCCAGGCAAAGAAGGCACCACTGCTCCACCGCCCGTCGTCGGCGTCGTGCCAGGACGCCAAGATGACCACTGGGGTGAGGATCGTGGTCAGCAGCACCAGCAGGAGCCCGAGCCCGTCGAGGCCGAGAGCGTAGTGGGCTCCGAACGTCGATATCCACGAGTGGATCTCGACGAATTGGAAGCCGCCACCTGGGTGGAACTGCACCGCGACGACCGCCGACAGGGCCAGCGTGACCAGCGAGACGCCCAGCGCCACGAGCCTGGCCAACCCACCGGTTCGTGGCAACAGCAGCATGACGACAGCCCCGAGGAGAGGGAGGGCGGCCAAGACAGTGAGCCATGGCACGGTGCTCGAGGTCCCGCTCATCCGAGTCGCACCGCCAACAAAGCCATGACCACCAGCGCTGAGCCGGCAAGCATGGAGAGCGCGTAGGTGCGCACGAACCCGGTCTGCCAGAGGCGGAAGCGGGACGACATGCCGCCCACCAGGGCGGCGACTCCGTTCACCGCTCCGTCTATTCCGTGACCGTCGAGGAACACCAGCGACTGCGTCAGGCGCCGTCCCGGCCGCAGGAAGGCCGCCTCGTTGAGGGCGTCACCGTACAGATCGTGGCGCGCGGCATCGGTCAGCAGAGAGACGTTTGCGGGCGGCGAATCGGAGATGCGCTGGCGGCTGTAGAGGACAAAGGCAACCCCAATGCCGACTGCCACGAAGACCAGCACCAGCAACGT
>JBBPZH010000004.1:0-12607 GCA_038198965.1 Propionibacteriales bacterium | reverse complement strand
TTAAGAGCATCGAGGAGCCGCCTCCCCGCACCGTCTGGTTGTTGTGCGCACCGACCGCCGAGGATGTCGCGCCCACTGTGCGCTCCCGCTGCCGGCAACTGATGCTGCGTACGCCGACCGGTGGTGCCGTGGCCGACCATCTGATGCGGCGCGACGGCGTGCCGGCAGCCGTGGCCACTTTTGCGGCTCGCGCGGCCCAAGGGCACATCGGTCGTGCCAGGGCGCTGGCGCGCGACGAGGCGGTGCGCAACCGTCGTCGCGAAGTCCTCCGGGTTCCGATGCAGCTGCGCGACCTCGGGTCGTGCATGACCTGCGCCGCAAACCTCCTCGAAGCCGCGAACGAGGAGGCGAGCCCCCGCATCGCCGCGCTCGATGCGCAGGAGCTGCGCGACCTCGAGCTGACGTACGGCGCGGGCACGCGGGGCGTCGCGGTCACCGGCCTGGCTCCCGCCGTCAAGGAACTGCAGCGCAACCAGAAGCAGCGGGCAAAGCGCCTGGTGCGCGACGCCCTCGACCGGTCGTTGCTCGACCTGGCGTCGTACTACCGCGACGTGTTGGCGGTCCAAATCGGGTCGCAGTCCGAGCTTGTCAACGAAGAGCTTCGAGAGGACGTCGCTACGATGTCGCGGAGCTCGACGGCTGAGTCGTCGACTCGCCGGATCACCGACATCTTCGCCACCCGGGAGGCACTCGGGGGTGAACAGGCTCCGCTGCTGGCTTTGGAAGCGCTGATGATCTCGCTGAGAGGCGACGGTGATGACTGACGAGACACCGCCCCCTCCGAGCCAAGGTCCGGCCGGGGAGCCATCGTATCTGCCCCCGCCGCCGGCTTATCAGCCTGCTCCGCCGGCCTATCAGCCCCCAGCGTCGCCGTATCAACCGTCGTACGATCCCGGCTACAACTCCCCCGTTCCGCCCGGGTACACCGGGCCACCGGTCACTCTTGGTGGCGGGTACGGCGTGCCACCACCGCCGCCTGGCTATCAGTCCGCGCGGACCGGCTGGAGCGGCCTGGCTATTGCCGCGTTCGTCACGTCGTTGCTTCCCCTGATCGGCATCCTGGCCGCGGTTCCCCTCGCGATCGTGGCGTTGGTGAAAATCTCGAAGTCGGCGATGAAGGGCAAGGGGCTCGCCATCGCCGCCATCGCCATCGCCGCGCTCTGGTGGGTGGCCTTCATCTCCGTCGCCGTGTGGTGGGCCGGTCAGAGCGTGCAGCGCAATGCCGCGGGGGAGATCACTAACGGGGGCCGAATCGGCTTCGGCGAGATCCGGATGGGTGACTGCCTGCGGATCCCTGACCCGGGCGGTTCGGGTGATGTCAACACCTTCGCGGTCAATGGTGTGCCGTGCACCGAGAACCACAACGCTGAGGCAGCCGCGATCTTGCCGATAGCCGCGAAGTCCTATCCCGGATCCGGCGCGTTGGACGCCCGGACTGTCGGCACATGCCGGCTTCGCGCGCAACGCTATCTGGCGGGAAGGTCGCCGTCGGGGCTGCAGCCCTACCGCTTGATTCCGACCGAAAGCATCTGGAACGGCACGAACGGCCACCGCGTGCTCTGTTTCATCACCCGCACCGATTACACCGACATGAGGGGTTCGCTCGCCGGCTGATGACTGTGCCCGCCTGCCATGCGCAAGCCGACGTATGGTGGCCACTGCCCGCTGACATCTTCGCTGAAGGAACGTTTGTGCGAATCGCTGCCCCGCTCCGGCGGGTATTGGCCGGTTGCGCCGCGCTCGCGCTCGCAGCGGGTTGCGCAAGTGCGCAAGACGTCGCTGGCCACGCACCAACGCATTCACCGAGCATCCATCCGCCGTCGACACCGCCCACTACCGCTCCGACGACGTCCGACGGTTCGCCGCCGACTACCGCAAGCACCGGGTTGCCAGCTGGGTTCAGCGCCGGGCCGCCCGGCCACGGCCTGCAGCGGTTCTACGACCAGCGGGTCACATGGACGTCTTGCGCTGGTAGCGATCAGTGCGCATCCGTCGAGGTGCCGCTTGACTACCAGCATCCCGATGGGCAAGCCATCACGCTGGAACTCAAGCGCTCACCGGCCACGAACCCGGCCAAACGTCGAGGTTCGCTGTTCATCAACCCCGGCGGCCCCGGCGGATCAGGGATCGACTACCTCGACTACGTCAATCTCGACTCAAGCGTGACGAGTGTTTACGACGTCGTCGGCTTCGACCCGCGCGGCGTGGGACGCAGCACACCCGTCGACTGTGTCTCCAACAGCGGACTGGACGTCTACGTCGCCTCCGACCCGACGCCGGACAACACCGCTGAGGTCCAGAGCTTCCAGACACTATGGACACACTTCACCCAGGGCTGTGTGCAACGCTCCGGGCCGCTGCTTGCCCACGTGTCGACCATCGAGGTGGCTCGCGACCTGGACATCTTGCGGGCCCTGGTCGGAGACAAGAGGCTCAACTACTTCGGCGCGTCGTACGGCACCTACATCGGGGCGACGTACGCCGCACTGTTTCCAACGCACGTCGACCGCATGGTCCTCGACGGCGCCATCGACCCGATTGCGAGTCCGCACACCAGCGAACTCAACCAGGCCGCCGGCTTCGAAGAGGCGCTGACGTCTTACCTCTCCTACTGCGTCGCGCAGGGCGAGTGCCCGCTCGGCAACACCGTCGACACGGCTCGGCAGCGGCTGATCGATCTCTTCAAGCAGATCGACGCCCACCCGCTCCCGACGGCCAATGGGCGCCAGGTCACCGAAGGGTTGGCGTTCCTCGGCGTGATCGTGCCGCTCTACAGTCGCGACAACTGGAGCTACGAGACGCAGGCCCTGCGAGAGGCGGTCAACGGGTCGGGCAACACCCTCCTCGTGCTGTCCGATCTCTACACCGACCGGCAACCCGATGGCAGCTACAAGGACAACGCCATGGAGGTGCAGTCGGCGGTCAACTGTCTTGATCACCCCGAGCACGAGACGGTCGCCCAGATCGAAGCCGGCCGGCAGCAGTTCCTCAAGGCGTCCCCGACGTTCGGTGCGGCAGCCATGTGGTGGCCGTACGCGTGCTCGAACTGGCCGGTGCGGTCTTCGGAGCCGCCGCCGGACTACTCGGCCAAGGGAGCTCCACCGATCCTCGTCGTGGGGACGACGCGCGATCCCGCGACGCCGTACCAGCAGGCGGTCAACCTCGCCAACGAGCTCAGCTCGGGCGTGCTGCTGAGCCGCAACGGCGACGGACACACGGCGTACTCATCAGGCAACGCCTGTATTGACGGCGCGGTCGACACCTATCTCGTCACGGGGAAGCCGCCGCCCGAGCACACGATGTGCTAGTCGGCTTGGTAACGTTCGCCGTCGGTCTCGCCTCGTCGAGCCGCGCCGCCTTAGCTCAGTCGGCAGAGCGTCTCACTCGTAATGAGAAGGTCGTCGGTTCGATTCCGACAGGCGGCTCCGCCACGTCAACAGCTCAGCGGTCACGACGGATACGGCACTAGACATACGTCGGTCCGTCAGCCCACTGGTTGCTCCAGCCGCTGCAGAGTACCGCGGGCGCTCTCCCGCGAGTGAAGGCGAAGACTTAGCAATGGCTACTCAAAGTGATGGTTCTCTACGATTATGCAAAGTTCCCACTTTTTGCGCCGACTGACCTAACATATCGACTGATTGCTCGTTCACTCAGCGTGACCGCACATAACTTAGGCATCGCGCAGTGCGCGAGCCACATTTCCGAGCTTTTTCTTCAGGGGGAAGTCGCTACATGATCGCTCGTCGCATTCCGACCCGGGCTCTGCTCGCGCTGTCAGCAACTGCGGGGATAGTCCTCGCCAGTGCCTCGTACGTCCAGGCGGCGGAGCCGGTCCAGGACGGCGTCGTCTCGGCGAATCCAGCCAACACCACGCCGAACGTCGAAAACCACAAGGTCGAGTCGATGGTGAAGATCGGCAACCGGATCATCGCCGTCGGCAACTTCACGCAGGTGACTCCACCTGGCGGCACGACGGTGACGCGGAACAGCATCTTTGCGTTCAACGCCTCGACGGGTGCTCTCGACTCCACGTTTGTCCCCAATGTAGGCACCAAAGAAGTGACCGAGGTTGTCGACGCCGGGGACGGGACCGTCTACATCGGCGGCACTTTCACGTCGGTCAACGGCACAGCGACGCCCGGTCACGTTGCCCAACTCAACGCCACTAGCGGCGACCTGGTCACCACGTTTAAAGCGCCGAAGTCGAACGGCAGCATCAACGACATGCAGCTGGTCAACGGAAAGCTCTACATCGGCGGATCGTTCACCACTGTTGGCGGACAGCCACAGACGCTGCTCGCTGCCCTCAACCCATCCACGGGTGCCGACACGGGTCAGATGAACCTGACCTTCTCCGACACGTGGAACGGCGGCACCATGGCCGTCAAGCACTTCGACATCAGCAATGACGGTTCCCGCCTGGTCGCCATCGGCAACTTCCGTACGGTCGACGGCCAGAGCCGTGCTCAGATCGTCATGGTCGACACCGACACGACACCTGCCACCGTCGACACCTGGTCGACGCAGCGGTACACCGCCTCCTGCGCCAGCGTTTTCGACACGTACATGCGCGACGTCGATATCGCCCCGTCGGGCAACTATTTCGCCGTTGTCACGACTGGCGCCTACGGCGGTCCTGACTCGCTGTGCGACACAGCGTCTCGGTGGGAGATCAACGGGGGCCCAGACTCTCAGCCCACTTGGATCGACACGACCGGCGGTGACACCCAGACCCAGGTGAAGATCACCGGAGCGGCTATCTACACCGGCGGGCACATGCGTTGGATGAACAACCCCTTTGCCGGCGATCAAGCTGGCCCTGGGGCAGTGCCGCGCACTGGCCTGTCGGCCTTGGACCCGAGGAACGGTCTGCCTTTCAGCTGGAACCCCACCCGGGCACGACACGTGGGAGTTTGGAAGTTCCTGCCCACCGCGGACGGTCTGTGGATCGGGCATGACTCCAACCAGCTTGGTCATGAGACGCGCAAACGCATCGCGTTCATGCCGTTGGCAGGCGGTGCCACCATCCCGCCCGACAACACCGGCTCACTTCCCGGCAACGTCTACACGCTCGGGGCAAAGCCCAGCGCTAGCGCCCACTGGATCGCCCGGGTCGACGCTGGTGGTTCGACGGTGCTCGCCAACGACAACGGACCGGACTGGATTAGCGATGGCAATGTCCCCAACACCAATGCCACGGACTGGCAGGACCTACCGATCGCACGCGGGGCGAACCTGCCGGCCACCACTCCGACGGCCATCTTCTCAACCGAGCGGTGGTCCCCGAACGACTCGCCCGCGATGTCGTACGACTTCGCCGCGCCGGTCGGTCACGATCTCACCGTCAGGCTGTACTTCTCCAACGGCTGTAGCTGCACCGAGAACGCCGGGCAGCGCCAGTTCAACGTGAACATCGACGGCAACCCGGTTCTCACCAACTACGACATCGTCGCCGACGTCGGTGACCAGACCGGCACCATGAAACAGTTCAACGTCGTCAGTGACGGCCAGGTCAACATCGACTTCAGCCACGTCGTCGAGAACCCGTTGGTCAACGGCATCGAGATCATCGACAACTCGGTGCCTGCACCGGGTGCTGGTGCCAACGACACCGTGGTCAAGCGCACCTTCAGCGGTAGCAATGCTGGTTCGCCGACGAATGTCAGCTCCGGAAATGTCGCCTGGGGCAGCGACCGTGGTGCGGTCATGATCGACGGCAAGCTGTTCACCGGTTGGTCTGACGGCACGTTCAAGGTCCGTACCTTCAGCGGGACCACGTTCGGTGCGGCCAGCGACGTCAACCTGTACGGCCTGATGGCGTTCTCGAATGATGTCTCCAACATGACCGGCATGTTCTTCGACAAGGCAACCGGACGGCTCTACTACACCCTGGCGGGGCGCTCGCGGCTCTACTACCGCTACTTCACCCCGCAGAGCCAGGTCGTCGGAGCCGTTCGCTTCACCGCTACTGACAACGCCGGCGGAGTCGACTGGAGCGACACGTCGGGCGTGTTCCTGGCAGGCGGCAAGCTCTACATCGGCTCGAGCAGTGACGGCAACCTCCGCAGTATCGGTTGGGACAGCGGCAGCGGCACGGTGACCGGGAGCCTCAGCGGCCCGATCAGCGGACCTGCCACTGGCGACGGCAACGATTACCGAGCGCGTGGGATGTTCCTCTACGCCGGCTGATATCAGTTGCTCCGAAGCGTCCTCCACCGCATCCCCTGCGTGGAGGACGCTTTGGGTGCCGGCAACCCGGTCTTGCGGTGCGGGCTCTGATGGAGTGCCGGTCAGCGCGTCAGCTTGGGTTGCGGTGATGTACGACCTACAGTGCTTGATGAACCGTTGGCCGCGCGTCCAAACCGGATGCACCGATGGTTACCGCCTAATCCCAAGCGCTTGAGAGCGTGCGGGAGCCGGGGACCCATGATTTCCAGGGGTGAATCGGTGCGAACCTGCACCGTAGGGCAGACCTCCAGCCCGAACCCGTCAGCTAACCTGGTCGGCGGTCTCAAAGAGAGGCCATTCCATTGCAGTTAACCCTTCTCGGGCGAGTTTCCCGCGCCCATACTCGACCGGCGCATCACCGTCTCGGCGCGGTGGTAACGACGGTCGCGGCATCGGTGTCGATGCTGAACACCGGCTCAGCCGTCGCTGCACCTACGCTGCCACAACCCCTCGCCGCCATCACGACAACCAGGCCCATCATCTTCGGCGCATCGGGCGATCAGGCTGGGAGTTTGTCAGCAAAGAGCGGGGCACCGTTAGCCGTACACGCGTACGGAAAGCTTAGCGGTCCCGTGCCGGGTGGCCGTCTGATCAGCATGAAGCCGACGGTCACCTGGCACACTGTCGCCTCCGCGCCGTCAGGCTCCGCGACGTACAGCGACATCGTCCGTTGGGCCGATACGCTGAAAGGCCGCTCTGGCGGCCCCATACTGTTTACGTTCTCGCACGAACCCGAGTCCCATGCATCGGACCGGCTCGGATCGTCGGCTGACTTCGTAGCGGCCTACCGACGGGTGCACGAAATCTTTGTGGCGCGTGGCGTCAACAACGTCGAGTACACGTGGAATATGACCGCCTACGCCTTCAAAGTTCCGGTCGGGGACGGTCGCTACGCGGCCAAGTGGTATCCCGGCGACGCGTACGTCGACAACGTGGGTGCGGACGCCTACAACTGGTTCGACTGTGGGGCAGGCAACGGTAAGTGGGTTGCGCTCGCTCAGGTGGCTGCCGATGCTCTTGCCTTCGCCAAATCGCACGGAAAGCTGTTGGTCCTCCCAGAGTGGGCGAGCCAAAGAGGATCCCAGCGGGCGCAGTGGCTCAAGGACGCCCGCAACTGGTTACTAGCGAATAGGGGCGACATCCGAGGAGTGTTCTACTACACGCCACCTGCCGCTCCCAAAGGCAGTTGCTCCTTCGCGTTGACGACGCAGGCAGAGTTCGACGCGTTCGGCCAGATGGCGCGCGACCGAGCCAACTTCGGCGGCTGAGTCGCCGCGAAGTCCTGCTGGTGTCGAGCCGATGCCCGGCCGCGTCTTGCGGCCGGGCATCAGCCTTCGGCTCAGAAGTTGATCATGTGACCGAGCACGCCGTGCACGGCTTCCTTGACGGCCTCGCTGAGGGTGGGATGCGCGTGGATGTTACGGGCCACCTCGCGCGCCGTCAGGTCCCACTGCTGCGCCAGTGTCAGCTCCGGCAGGAGCTCGGTCACGTCAGGGCCGATCAGATGGGCGCCGAGGAACTCGTCGTGCTCGGCGTCGGCCACGATCTTGACGAAACCGTTGGCGTCGCCCAGTCCGTGCGCCTTGCCGTTTGCGGTGAACGGGAACTTCGCCACCTTGATCTCACGCCCCAGATCGCGGGCCTGCACTTCGGTGTAGCCAAAGCTCGCCACCTGTGGTTGGCAGTACGTCGCCCGCGGCACCATCACGTAGTCGATGCTCATCGTCTCAGCCCCGGCGATCGTCTCTGCAGCCACGATGCCCATCGCCTCGGCGTTGTGCGCCAGCATCAGCTTCGCGGTCACGTCTCCGATGGCGTAGATGGTCGGCACGTTGGTGCGCATGCGGTCGTCGATCGCCACCGCTCCTCGCTCGGTGAGCTGCACCCCCGTGCGCTCGAGCCCGTACCCCTCTACACGTGGCGCGAAGCCGATTGCCTGCATGACCTTGTCGGCAGCCAGCACCTGCTGCTGCCCGTCACGGGTCACCGTCACCTTGACGACGTCGCCGGACTCGTCGATCGAGTCCACCCGGGTCGAGGTGAGCACCTTGACTCCGAGCTTCTTGTAGCGCCGGGCGAGCTCGGCGGACACCTCGGCGTCCTCCAACGGCACGATCCGGTCCAGGTACTCCACGATCGTGACGTCGACCCCGTAGTTGGCGAGCACGTAGGCGAACTCCACTCCGATCGCACCGGCGCCGGCGATCAGCATGGAGCCCGGGAGCTCAGCGGTGAGGATTTGCTCCTCGTACGTCACGACCCGCTCGCTCAGCGCCGTACCGGGGAGCAGCCGGGTGGTGGCGCCGGTCGCCACGATGCAGCTGCCGAAGGTCAGCGTCTCCTCGCCACCGGCGGTCAGGGTCACGCGCAGCGTCGAGGCGTCGGTGAAGGTCCCATGGCCGTCGAACTCGGCGATGCCGTTTTTCTTCATGAGGTAGTGCACGCCTTTGACGCGTCCATCGGCGACCTTCCGGCTGCGCTCGAACGCCGCGCCGAAGTCGAAGCTCACGTCGCCGGAGATACCGAAGGTCTTCGCCTCCGCCCGGAAGATGTGCGCGAGCTCCGCGTTGCGCAACAGGGCCTTGCTCGGTATGCAACCGACGTTCAGGCAGACCCCGCCCCAGTACTTCCCCTCGACGATTGCAGTCCGCAAGCCCAGCTGAGCCGCGCGGATCGCGGCGACATATCCGCCGGGCCCGGCACCGAGTACCACCAGGTCGAACGAAGAACTCATGCGTTCACCCTAGGTCTACTGGACGGTCACCCGCTGTCGTTTGAGTTGACGAGTCCGGCGGGGGATCCGGTCTGACCGGCGGCTTCCGGCGGAACGCCACGATGCTGTAGATCAGCAGTCCGAACGCCACGCATCCGGAGAGCGCGATCGCTGAGCCGGTTTCCCATCCGCCGAACGGCAGTGCGGGGCCGATCGGCCCGATGACGGGGACGGGCGGGTCCAGGCACCACACCACCCCGGCCGCGACGACCAAGCCGGCGGAGAGAGCGCTCAGCACGATCCTCGAGTACGACGCCACGCCGGCGTTCGCGGCTTGCATCGCTTTGCGGCGCACGGACGCCGTATGCCGTTTCGCCCAGGCGTATTCCTTGGAGAGGACGACGAACCCAGAGAGCAACAGCAGCAGACCTGGGCCGGGAAGAACGAGTGCCAGGAGGCCGACGAGGAGCAGCAATCCACCAAGGACTGTGACGGCGGCCCTGCGAAGCACCGCCAAGGCGTTGACCCTCCCTGATGAGGACGCGCGGACCGCGTGCTCGGTCCGCTTCATCGTATCGGCGGCCAAGAACTGCGAGCGGTCGTCAGGCGGTCGAACTCGTCGGCCGGCGAGGGTCTGCGCCGGGCGGGTTATGAGCGAACACCCGCCAGGTTTCGCTGGTCGGGCTTTGGCGGCAAGATGTGGCCACGCCACATCATCTAGGCCGGGGCGTCGGGAAGTGAGTGGACAGATGCCGGGGTATGTGTACGACTTCGCGGAGGGGAACGCCGACCAGAAAGATCTGTTGGGCGGCAAGGGGGCCAACCTGGCAGAGATGACCCGGATCGGCCTTGCGGTTCCGCCGGGGTTCACGATCACCACCAACGCCTGTCGTGAGTATCTGCGCACGGGTGAGCTGCCGGCATCGCTCGCTGCGGAGATGGAGGAGCACCTTGTCGCTTTGGAGGCAGCAGCTGGGCGGACGCTGGGCCAGTCTGACGACCCCTTGCTCGTCTCGGTGCGCTCCGGCGCCAAGTTCTCCATGCCCGGCATGATGGAAACCGTCCTGAACATCGGCCTCAACGACGACTCGGTCGAGGGTCTGGCCAAGATGGCCGAGAACCCTAGATTCGCCTGGGACTCCTACCGACGGTTGCTGTCGATGTTCGGTAGCACCGTGCTCGGTATCGGCCGCGAGGTCTTTGACGACGAACTTGACCACCTGAAGGAGAAGCGGGGCGCCGCCTCCGACGTCGATCTGGAGGTCGCTGACCTCCAGGACCTGGTGTCGACGTACCAGGAGCTCATCCGGCAGCGCACTGGCGAGGCGTTTCCACAGGACCCGAGGCAGCAGCTGCTGCTCGCCGTCCAAGCGGTCTTCTCGTCGTGGAACACCGAACGTGCCCAGGTCTACCGGCGGCAAGAGCGCATCCCCGACGACCTCGGCACCGCGGTCAATGTCTGCTCGATGGTCTTCGGCAACCTCGGTGCCGACTCGGGCACCGGCGTTGCCTTCACCCGCGACCCCGCAAGCGGTCAGCGCGGTGTGTACGGCGATTACTTGCCCAACGCGCAGGGTGAAGACGTGGTGGCGGGCATCCGTAACACCCTGCCGCTGACCGCCTTGGGGGAGACCGACCCGGCGTCATACCAGCAGCTGCTCGACAACATGACCACGCTCGAGGCGCACTATCGCGATCTCTGCGACATCGAGTTCACGGTGGAACGCGGCAAGCTTTGGATGCTGCAGACCAGGGTTGGCAAGCGCACTCCAGCTGCAGCGTTCCGGGTCGCCGTCCAACTGGTCGACGAGGGTGTCATCGACATCAACGAAGCCCTGCGTAGGGTGACTGGCGCGCAGCTTGCCTCACTGATGTTCCCCCAGTTCGACGTCACCGACGACCGCAACCTGATTGCGACCGGCATGGCCGCGAGCCCGGGCGCTGCCGTCGGCAAGGCCGCCTTCGACTCTGCTACAGCCGTCGAGTGGGCGGCGCGCGGCGACGACGTCATCCTGGTCCGTCGTGAGACCAACCCCGACGACCTGCGGGGCATGATCGCTGCGCAAGGCGTGCTGACCAGCCGCGGCGGCAAGACATCACACGCTGCGGTCGTCGCTCGGGGGATGGGGCGAACCTGCGTCGTCGGTGTGGAGGCGCTGCGGGTCGACCTGCAGAAGCGAGAGTTCCGGGCGCCGGGTGGGGTGTGCGTGCAGGAGGGTGATCTCCTCTCGATCGACGGCTCGACCGGCAAGGTGTTCACTGGTGCGATGCCCGTGACGGCGAGTGCCGTCGTCGAGGCACTGCTCTCTGCCGAATTCGCGGCTTCCGACCAAGATGGTGACAGCGAACGCGCCGAGCTGGTCACTGCAGTGACGCGGCTGATGCAGCACGCCGACTCCGTACGCCGGCTCGGCGTGCGGGCCAACGCCGACACCCCAGAAGATGCCGAGCGAGCCCGGCAGTTCGGCGCTCAGGGCATCGGCTTGTGCCGGACCGAACACATGTTCCTCGGGTCAAGGCGCAAGCTCGTCGAGCGGGTCATCCTGGCGTCGAGCAAGGAGCAGCGCGACGCAGCGCTGGAGCAGCTGCTGCCGCTGCAACGCGATGACTTCACCGGCATCTTCGAGGCGATGGACGGCTTACCGGTCGTCGTACGCCTGCTCGACCCGCCGCTGCACGAGTTCCTGCCCGACTTGACCGAGCTGTCGGTGAAAGTCGCGGTAGCCCAGGCGGCCGGCACACCAGACGAGCAAGCCGTCGAGCTCCTCAAAGAGGTGCAGCGCCACAGCGAGCAGAATCCGATGCTGGGCATGCGCGGCGTCCGGCTCGGTCTTGTCATACCCGGGCTCTTCCTGCTGCAGGTTCGGGCGATCGCCGAGGCGGCTGCCGCCCTGCGTCAGCGTGGCCTTGACCCGCGCCCGGAGATCATGGTCCCGCTGGTGGGTGATGTGAAGGAGCTTGCGATCATCCGCGAGCAGGCGCTGCCGGCGATCGCCGATGTCGCTGCTGAGACCGGCGTCGACCTGAGCTTTCCAATCGGGACCATGATCGAGTTGCCGCGGGCGGCGATGACTGCGGCTGCCATCGCCGAAGTCGCGGAGTTCTTCTCGTTCGGCACCAACGACCTCACGCAGACGACCTGGGGATTCAGCCGCGACGACGTGGAGGCGGAGTTCTTTCCGCACTACATAGAGGCAGGAATCTTCCGTATCAGCCCGTTCGAAACACTCGATCGCAGCGGAGTCGGCCGGCTGGTGAGCATTGCAGCGTGGGAGGGCAAGGAGAAGCGGCCCGATCTGGATGTGGGGGTCTGCGGAGAGCACGGTGGTGACCCGGACTCCATTCACTTCTTCGAGGAGATCTTGCTCGACTACGTTTCCTGTTCGCCCTTCCGCGTCCCCGTCGCCCGGCTGGAGGCCGCCCGGGCAGCGCTGCTGCGCAGGGATGCGGCCGGCGGTTCTCAGTCTGATCCGCGCTGAAGTCTGATCCGGCTGAACGGACGCCGTCGCCGCCTGAGTCGCGGCGAGCTGGTGGCCGGAGCACCGCGACGAGCTGGCCGGGGTCATCACCGCCGAGCACGGCAAGGTGCTGTCCGACGCAGCCGGCGACGTCGCGACCGGAGTTGACGTACACGCACCGCAGCCCACCGCGCCAAGGTGGCGTCCC
>JBBPZH010000003.1:0-15091 GCA_038198965.1 Propionibacteriales bacterium | reverse complement strand
GGCGACGTCTCGGCGGGCTCGACTCGCCCGGTCGCGCTCTTCGACCACCCCGTCGGCCAGCCCCGTGCCCACGACGCCGATCGTCGGGACGCCGATCAGGTCCGCATCGTTGATCTTGACGCCGGGCGACGCCTTCAGCCGGTCGTCGTAGAGCACCGTCAAACCTGCTGCCTCCAGGTCGAGTGCCAGCCGGTCGCCCGTCTCATGGATCTCCGGCTCCTTCCCGGTGGCCACCACATGCACGTCGGCCGGGCTGACCTCGCGCGGCCAGATGATGCCGGCGTCGTCGTGCGAGCCCTCCACGATCGCTGCGACCGCGCGAGACACGCCCACGCCGTACGAGCCCATCGTGACCGTCACGAGCTTGCCGTTCTTGTCGAGCACCTGCAGACCGAGCGCGTCGGCGTAACGCTTGCCGAGCTGGAAGATGTGCCCCATCTCGATCCCGCGCGCGGTCTCGAGCGTTCCTCCGCACCGTGGGCACGCGTCGCCGTCGCGCACCTCGGCGGCCTCGATGACGCCGTCAGCCTCGAAGTCGCGACCGGCCACGAGGTCGAGCACATGGCTGCCGGCCTTGTCGGCGCCCGTCACCCAACTCGTCCCAGTGACGACACGTGGGTCCACGAGGTACCGGATGCCGCTGACGTTGCTCGCACCCAGCACACCTGGACCGATGTAGCCCTTGACCAGTGCCGGGTAGCGGGCGAAGTCGGACTCCTCGAACGACTCGACCGTGGCCGGTTCGAGCTGTGCCCCCAGGCGTTTGAGGTCGACGTCCCGGTCTCCGGGGACACCGATCGCGACCGGCTCCCGCATACCGTCGGGGTGGAGGACGGTCACCAGCACGTTCTTGAGCGTGTCGGCCGCGCCCCAGGAGCAGTCGTCTCGTGGAAAGTGTGCGTTGAGGTGGTCGACGAGGGTCTGGATGGTCGGGGTGTCGGGCGTGTGCTCGGCGTGGACAGCGGGAAGGTCGCCGTACTCCCGCGTCGGCGGCACCGGCACCCGCACTGCCTCGACGTTGGCGGCGTAGTCGCAGGAGCCGCAGCGGACATAGGTGTCCTCACCGTTGACGGCGTTGGCGAGGAACTCCTCACTCGCGGAGCCGCCCATCGCTCCCGACATCGCGGCCACGATGACGTAGTCGAGCCCTAGGCGGTCGAAGATCTTGACGTAGGCCCCGCGGTGCGTGTTGTAGGAGACGAGGAACGCGTCGTCGCCGAGGTCGAAGGAGTAGGAGTCCTTCATCACGAACTCGCGCCCGCGCAGGATTCCGGCGCGAGGACGTGCCTCGTCACGGTACTTCGTTTGGATCTGGTAAAGCGAGACCGGCAGGTCCTTGTAGGAGGAGTACAGGTCCTTGACGAGCAGTGTGAACATCTCTTCGTGCGTCGGTCCGAGCAGGTAGTCCGCGCCCTTACGGTCGTGCAAGCGGAAGATGCTGTCGCCGTAGTCCCTCCATCGGTTGCTCGCCTCATAGGGGTCGCGTGGCAGGAGCGCGGGGAAGTGCACCTCTTGGGCGCCGATGGCGTCCATCTCCTCGCGCACGATGCGTTCGACGTTGCGCAGCACGCGGTAGCCGAGCGGAAGCCAGGAGTAGATGCCCGGGGCGGCTCGCCTGATGTACCCCGCCCGCACCAGCAGCCGGTGGCTCGGCAGCTCCGCGTCGACCGGGTCCTCGCGCAGCGTGCGAAGGAACAGGGTCGACATGCGCAAGATCACGGAGGCTCCTCGAGGGATGGCTGCCTGGTCACGTGCGCTTGAGGATAACCGTCGTACCGCCGACCTTCACTCAGGTTTATCTGCCCTCGGTCACGCCGTGCGCGATGGCCCCGTCGAGGTTGACGTCGGCCCGCACCCGCTGCTGGGTGGCTCGCAGTTGCGGACGCAGTGCGGCGTACCGCGGGTCGTGGAGGCTGCGTTGCACGTCGAGCACCCGCATCGGGTGGACGCCGTCGTACTGCGTGATCATCGTGGGAATGTACTGCAGCTTGGCCACCCGGAAGCTGCCGTCGCGCTCCTCGCGGAACGTCACCCGGCAGGTGTTGCCGTCGTAGACCCCTTCGACGGCAGGGTCCTGCTCTGCCACCGTGTTGCCGAGACCGTAGACGACCCAGGTGCCGTTGACCTTGTCGTATGGCTGCACGACATGGACGTGGTGTCCGTAGATGAAGTCGACGTTCGGCGAGCGGCTGATGCGGTTCGCGATCCTGATCTGGTACGCCGACGGTTGGTGCACGTACTCAGTCCCCCAGTGCAGCGCGACCATGACGATCTGCGCGCCGTCGGCCCGGGCCTGAGCAGCCATCCGCAGGATCTTGGCCGGTTTGATGATCGGCACCGACCAAGGTTCCGCCGCCGGCAGGGGCAGGCCGTTGGTGCCGTACGTCGCTTCGATGAGCGCCACCTTGACACCGTTGGCGTCGAGCAGCAGGGGCGTCTTGGAGTCCTTGCGCGTCACCGCAGTTCCAGCGTGGGCGATCCCGGCGCGGTCGAGGTCGGCCAGGGTGCGCTGGATGCCGGCGAATCCCTGGTCGAGGCTGTGGTTGGAGGCAGTCGTGCAGGCGTCGTACCCCTCCCATTTGAGCGCCGGCACGATTGACGGCGGCACGGAGAAGATGGGATAGCTGAGGTAAGGCCCACCGCGGGGTGCGAGCGGCGTCTCGAGGTGGCAGATGGCGAGGTCGGCGTGCGAGATGACCGGGCGCAGATCGGCGAGCAGGGGACGGTAGTCCATGGCTCCCCGCCCGGTGCGCTGCGCGTCGAGGCGCGCGGTCTCCCACAGCGTGTTGTGGAGCAGCACGTCACCGTTCATCACCACGGTCACGGTGCGGGCGGCAGCCGTCGGCCCCGTGGGTGCCGTCGAACTCCCCGAAGCGGTCGACGGCGAGCCGACCGTAGCCGTCGCGCTGCCCGCGCTTTTGGGTGCTCCGGCGGTCGACGAGTTCGTGATCTGGGAAACGGCGGCGCTGCGGCGGACCGATTGCGTGCTGCTGGAGGTCGCGGTACAGCTCGTCAGAATCGCGGCTCCCACGACCACGGCGAGCGCCCCTGGGAGGCGGCGGCGGGCAAGGTCTCTGGAGGCCGTCTCCCCGCCTGGACACCGTCCGAGCCGCCCAGGAGATCCCATGGCCGCAGCATGCCAGCCGGCACTGACCTCGGCGCGTAGGCTGCACCGCGCAGGAGGTGAGCGCCAGTGGGTAGGACGCACAACGGCGTTCGCCTGCTCGGCCCGGCAGACGTGCCCGACGTACACCGGGTCCTCGCGCGTGACCCGGTGACGCACGTGTTCGTCGACTCCCGGGTGCGGTCTACCGGGCTGGAAGCTCGATGGCTCGGCGGTGAGGTTTGGGGGTACGACAACGGCGGCGAGCTGATCTCGGTGTGTCACGCGGCCGCCAATCTCGCGCCGGTCGAGCCCACCGGAGCCGCTCTGCGCGCCTTCGCCGACCAAGCGCTCGCCCAAGGACGCAAGTGCGGGTCGATCCTCGGCCTGCACGACAACGTGATTGGGTTGTGGCGGCTCCTCGAACCGGCCTGGGGACCCGCTCGGTCGGTGCGGCCACGCCAGCCCTTTCTGACCCTGAGTGAGCCGCCGCTCGTGGAGCCGTCAGCTGATGTCCGGCCGGCGCGTCCCGACGAGATTGACATCCTCTATCCCGCCTGCGTCGCCATGTACACCGAAGAGCTGGGCGTGTCTCCAGAGCTTGCGGGTGGAGCGACGGCGTACCGGGCGAGGATCGCGCAGCTGATCTCCAGGCATCACGCCTTCGTGCAGATTGAGGGTGGCGAGGTGATCTTCAAGGCCGAGCTGGGCGCGGTAACGCCGTACGCCGCCCAGCTGCAAAGCGTGTGGGTCGATCCGCGGTGGCGGGGCACCGGGCTGGCCGCTCCAGGTGTCGCGGCGGTCTGCTCGGTGGCTCTTCGGCACATCGCGCCAGTGGTCTGCTTGTACGTCAACGAGCACAACGAGCCGGCCCGTCGGGCATACGACCGAGTGGGGTTCTCCGAAGTCGCGCGGTTCGCCACGATCCTCTTTTGATTCGCGCGATGCTTACTTTTGAAAGATGCGGCTGCTATGTGGTTCGAGCGCGGGTAATCACCGCACAGTGGCGAGAGGCACTTTGAGCCTCCTCCACCCTTGAGTTACTCGTCCGTACATCGCCCGGCTGTCCCCAGTGCCGGCTCTGCAACAGCCGATTGAGCGCAGTGATGTCAATTGTCTGCGGCGTGAGCTATAATCAAACATATGTTCGAAGGCGACGTTACCACGACGGCCGGGCTGCGTTGGTGCGTCGACGCCTTGAGCCGCCTGGATGCCCGGGTTAGCGACGCCGAGCGAGTCGATCAGATTCGGCTGCTGGAGGAGATCAAGTCTGCGGCCGCGGCAGCGCAGGTGCGGGTGACAACGCAGTTCGTCGCGTCGCAGCGGGCGGCGCAAGAGGTGGCCGGTGTGCCGGCCGAGGCGATCGGTGCGGGTATTGCGTCGCAGGTGGCGCTTGCGAAGCGGGAGTCACCGGCACGCGCCCGCAGGTTCGTGGGTTGGGCCGGCATCCTCACTACTGAGCTGCCGAACACGTTCACGGCGCTGCAGCAGGGCCGCATCACCGAGTGGCGGGCCCAGATCGTTGCCCGAGAAACCGGGTGGCTGTCCGCCGAGCATCGCGCCCGAGTGGATGCTGAGCTGGCTGCGTCGCTTGAGTCCCTGAGTGACCGCACGGTTGAAGCTGAGACCAAGAAGCTGGCCTACGGCCTCGACCCGCACGGCTACCTCGCCCGTATCAGCACGGCTGAAAGCGGGCGGCGGGTGAGCTTACGCCCAGCGCCGGACACCATGTCGGTGCTGCGCGGGTTCCTGCCGGTGACCCATGGGGTGTCGGTGCTGGCGTCACTGCAACAGCACGCCGACTCGCTGCGGTCACAAGGCGACGAACGCACCCGCGGGCAGATCATGGCCGACACGCTCGTGGAGCGGGTCACCGGCCAGGCAACCGCTGACGCGGTACCCGTGCAGGTGCGGCTGGTGATGACCGACCAGGCGCTGCTGAACTACGGTGCCAGTCCAGACGAGCCTGCACACCTGGAGGGCTACGGCCCACTACCGGCCGACCTGGCTCGACGTATCGCCAACACCGCCTCAACCAAGGCCGACCTCTGGCTGCGGCGGCTGTTCACCAGCCCACAGTCCGGTGCCCTGGTGGCGATGGAGTCACGTCGGCGCCATTTCGACGACGGCCTCGCTGATGTCCTCATCGTCCGAGACAGAGTCTGCCGAACCCCGTGGTGTGGTGCCCCGATCAAACACAAGGACCACGTCATCCCCGTCGAGCAAGGCGGCGCAACGTCTGAAGCCAACGGCCAAGGACTCTGCGAAGCATGCAACTACGCCAAACAAGCCCCCGGTTGGCGGGCCCGGGCCAGCGGCGACAGAGCCGGCGACGAAGTTCAGATCACCACACCAACCGGGCACCGCTACCGCAGCAGACCCCCTGCCCTACCCCTAGGCAAACCGCCAAGCCGAGTAGAGATGATCTTCGCCGACCTCATCTACGCCGCCTAGCTCCGCGTGCGCGTGCACACCCCGCACGCTTGAGCCCGAGAGTCAGCGTGGCGTCAGCCGGATGATCTGGTCGTTGCCGCCACCGTTGTCGGTGGTGACCAGCAACGCCCCGGACTTGGTCTCGACCGGTGTGCGCAGCCGACCGTACGTGCCGTTCATGACGGCCGGCGCCCGCACCCACCGGACATGGTTCTGCTTGTCGAACTTGATGAAGATCATCTTCGACGCCTTGAGCGCACACACCGCCATCGTGCCGCGGTAGGCGCCCCACTGGCGCCCCAGCACCCAGCGGCCGCCGGACGTCGCGAGCGTCGCAAAGCCGGAGCGCCATTTCGCGGCGTGCTGCTTGCCCGGGAGACTGAAGTCAGTCATGGGAGTCGACTCGTCGTAGCCAGGCACCGGATTCCAGCCATAGTTGCCGCCGGCGACCAGCCGGTTCACCTCGTCGTTGAGGTCGGTGCCCTGCTCGACCGACCACATGTGGTCGTGCGGGCGGTACGACAGGCCCTGCACGTTGCGGTGGCCGTAGGTGTAGATGTACCGCTTGTGCACGTTCTTGGCGTGCCGCCAAGAATTGGTCGGCCACGGCTTGCCCATGAACCGGTTGAGGCGCAGCACCTTGCCGTTCAAGCTGTGCAGGTTCTGTGGGTTGGTGCCGACCGCTGCGTCACCGGTGCCGACGTACATCGCGCCGCGCGGATCGAAACGCAACCGGCAGCCGCCGTGCCGGCCACTGGTGACCTGGATGCCGGTGAGCAATGGGCCGACACGGTGCACACGCGTGCGGGCGGCGTTGAGCCGCCAGGCGACGACTCGGATCTCGGGGTTGCCGCCGGCAGAGAAGCCGTTGCACGTGTAGAACCTGTTGTTGTTCGCCACCTGAGGGTCGACGACAATCGACATCAAGCCGGTCTCACCCGCGTGCCAGAACCCCGGTGGCGAGTCGGCAAGCACGCGGGTGTGACCGCTGGGAGTGCGCAGCAGGATGCGCTCCCTGTCCCGCTCGGTGACAAGCCAGGAACCACCGGGCAAGATTGCGATGTCCCACGGATGGTCCAGCCCACTCATGACGACGCGGGCTCGAAGACGCGGCACCTTTGGTGCGGCTCGCTTGGCCGGCCGCAGCGTCTCGAGGGATCCCGGAGCTGCCACATGGGACGTCGCTGACTTCAAGACCGTCGGCGCGCCCGAACTCGCGCCTACCGATGGGCCGACAGGGACAAGGAGTACGGCGGCTGTGACGGCCGCTACCCGGCCCGCAGTGACGCTGAGAGATGAAGCCATGACAGCAAGTTAGTGCGTGGGTTTGAGCGTTGTCACCAAGAGCGGCGGATTTCTATGTTCGGCAATCAGCCGTTTGGCCCCAACACCGGGCTCGCCGCAATCAGGAGACGGTGACGACGGGACTGGTCGGCGCGGTGGTCTGACCGTCGGCGTCAACGGCCTGTCCCATCTCGTCGGCGAGTCGCATCGCCTCCTCGATCAGCGTCTCGACGATCAGCGACTCCGGAACCGTCTTGATCACTTCCCCTTTGACGAAGATCTGCCCCTTGCCGTTGCCGGACGCCACCCCGAGGTCAGCCTCGCGTGCCTCACCTGGACCGTTCACCACGCAACCCATCACAGCGACACGAAGCGGCACCTCCATGCCCTCGAGCCCGGCCGTGACCTGGTCGGCGAGCGTGTAGACGTCGACCTGAGCGCGACCGCACGAGGGGCACGACACGATCTCGAGGCGCCGGGCGCGCAGATTGAGCGACTCGAGGATCTGGAGCCCGACCTTCACCTCCTCGACCGGAGGAGCTGACAATGACACCCGGATGGTGTCGCCGATTCCTTGTGACAGCAGCGCTCCGAAGGCAACCGACGACTTGATCGTGCCCTGGAACGCCGGTCCGGCCTCCGTCACGCCGAGGTGCAGCGGCCAGTCACCCGCCTCAGCGAGCAGCTCGTAGGCGCGCACCATCACCACCGGGTCGTTGTGCTTGACCGAGATCTTGAAGTCGTGGAAGCCGTGCTCCTCGAACAGGGACGCTTCCCATACGGCGGATTCGACAAGCGCCTCGGGGGTGGCCTTGCCGTATTTGGCCAACAGCCGCGGGTCGAGCGAACCGGCGTTGACGCCGATGCGGATCGACGTACCACGCTCACTCGCGGCCGCCGCGATCTCCTTCACTTGGTCGTCAAACTTGCGGATGTTGCCCGGGTTGACGCGGACGGCGGCGCATCCGGCGTCGATCGCCGCGAAGACGTACTTCGGCTGGAAGTGAATGTCTGCGATCACGGGGATCTGGGAGTGGTGCGCGATGGCCGGCAACGCGTCGGCGTCGTCCGGGCTGGGGCACGCCACCCGCACGATGTCACACCCCGAGGCTGTCAGCTCGGCGATCTGCTGCAGCGTCGCGTTGACGTCGGCGGTCAAGGTCGTGGTCATCGACTGTACGGAGATCGGCGCGTCGCCACCGACCAGCACCTTGCCCACCTTGATCTGGCGAGACTTGCGGCGGGGCGCGAGTACGGGAGGCGGTGCAGCGGGCATGCCCAGGTCGATGGCTGTCATGGTGAAGTCCTCGAACTCAGCCGCTCAACGTGATCGGGTTGACGATGTCGGCCCAGATCAGCAGGACGCCCATGACGAGCAGGACGCTGGCGGCGGCATAAGCGATCGGCAGCAACTGAGCCACGTCGACGTACCCCGGATCGGGTCTGCCCCTGAGCCGGGCGAGCCCGCGGCGGATGGCCTCGAACAGCGCACCGGCGATGTGGCCGCCGTCGAGCGGCAGCAGCGGGATGAAGTTGAACAACGCCACGAAGAGGTTGACGACCCCGAGCAACGTGAGCAAGGTCGCCCAGCGATCAGTCACGTCGATCGACTGGGAGGAGGCCACCTCGCCAGCGATGCGACTGGCGCCAACAACGCTCATCGGGCTGTTGGCCTGCCGCTTCTCGAGGCCGAGGGCAGCCTTGACCACGCCAACCATGCGTTGCGGCATTGCGAGTACGGCGGAGCCGGTGCGCTTGGTGTAGTCCCACATGGTGGAGGCGACATAGCCAGGCCCCTGCCGGACGCGGGTCTCGTCAGGTGTCACGCCGAGGAAACCCACCTCGACGTACTTGGTGGGGTCGTTGAGGTTGAAGCCCTGGTTGACGACGGGGCGCGCAGTGAGCGTCAAGGGGTGGCCGTTGCGTTCCACCTGCACGGACAGCCGCTGTCCGGCGCTCGACCTGATCGCGGTGGAGAACTGGTCCCAGCTGTGCATCGCAGCGCCGTTGAGCGACAGGATTCGGTCGCCGGGTTGGAAGCCAGCGGCGTGCGCCGGTGCCACTGGATCGGGGTGTTTGGCGGGCGCGACGATGCACGGCCGACCGGCCTGGCTCGCCGGGACCACGCAGTCCGACACCTGGCTCACCACGAGGTTCGGCTTGGTGATCCCAAAGCCCATGAACACCGTGCCGAGCAGGAGGATCGCCAGTACCACGTTGGTCAACGGTCCACCCGACATCACGATGACCTTCTGCCACCAAGGCTTCTTGTAGAAGAGCCGTGGCTCCTCTGCCGCGGTGACTGACTCGTACTCGTGAGCCCGGGCGTCGGCGATCAGCTTGCCGAAGAAGCCGTGAGTGATGCCCTTGACCCGGCCGTCGCTGTCGCGCTTGGCCGGGGGCAACATGCCGACCATGCGAATGTAACCCCCGAGCGGAAACATCTTGACGCCGTACTCAGTCTCGCCCCGCTGCACCGACCACACGGTCTTGCCGAAGCCGACCATGTACTGCGTGACCTTGATGCCGAACTTCTTCGCCGGCACCATGTGACCGACCTCGTGCAGAGCGATCGACGCGAGCACGCCGAGCAGGAACAGCACGACGCCCAGCGTGTAGACCAGTACGGTCACGACGACGGCGCCTCTCCGATTGCAGCGGTATCTGCGACAGCGGCGGAACCGACGACCTCGGTGGCTCGCTCGCGCCCCCAGCGGTCGGCTGCGAGCACGTCGTCCAGCGTCGGTTTCCCCGTCATAGAGGGTACGTCGTCTCGGGCGAGGACCGCAGTCACCGTGTCGCTGATGCGCAGGTAGGACAGCCTGCCGGCGAGGAACGCCTCCACGCAGATCTCGTTCGCCGCATTGAATACGGCCGGTGTGACGCCACCCCGTTGGCCCGCCGCGATGGCTCCCTCCAGCGCCGGGAACTCGGTCAGGTCGACCGGCTCGAACTGCCAGGTCTGGCCCGCGGTCCAGTCGACAGGAGCCGCCGCGCCGTCGACCCGGTCCGGCCAGTTGAGTGCCAGACTGATCGGCAGCTTCATGTCGGGCGGTGACGCCTGAGCGAGCGTCGACCCGTCGAAGAACTCCACCATGGAGTGGACAACCGACTGGGGGTGCACCACCACGTCGATGCGGTCGTAGTCGATGCCGAACAGCAGGTGAGCCTCGATCACCTCGAGGCCCTTGTTGACCAGCGTGGCGGAGTTGACCGTGATCACGGGACCCATCGACCAAGTTGGGTGAGCGAGCGCTTGTTCCGGCGTCACGTTCGCCAGTTCGGCCCGCCGGCGGCCGCGGAACGGGCCGCCGCTGGCGGTCACGAGCAGGCGGCGTACCTCCTCAGCGCGACCGCCGCGCAGGCACTGCGCGAGCGCGGAGTGTTCGGAGTCGACGGGCACGATCTGCCCGGGTTTGGCGGCATCGGTGACCAGCGCACCGCCCATGATGAGCGACTCCTTGTTGGCCAGCGCCAACGTCGCGCCTGACCCGAGCGCAGCCAGCGTTGACCGAAGACCTACGGCGCCGGTGATGGCGTTGAGCACCACGTCGCACGGCAGCGCCGCCACCCGCTCCGGCGCTTCAGGTCCCACCAGCATCTTGGGAAGCGACGCTCGACCGATCGCATAGCCGCCGCGCTGCGCAGCGGCGTAGAGGGCAAGCTGAAGGTCTTCTGCGGCGGTGCCCCGAGCCACGCCCACGACAGGCGCGGCAAATTCCAGGCACTGAGCCGCGAGCAGCTCTGGTTGGCCACCGCCCGCCGCCAAGCCCACGACTCGGAACAGGTGCGGGCTGGTTCGGATGACGTCGAGCGCCTGCGTGCCCACGGAGCCGGTGGAGCCCAAGACGACGACGTCTCGCGGCGCGCTCACCGGGGTGCTCTCACCTGCTCAGAGGTCCAGACCGGTGAGGACCATGACGCGTTCGTAGGTGTAGTCGGTCATGGCGTACCGCACGCCCTCGCGACCGACACCCGACTGCTTGACGCCGCCGTACGGCATCTGGTCGGCGCGGTAGCTCGGCACATCACCGACGATGACTCCGCCGACCTCGAGCTCCCTGTGCGCGCGGAAGGCCGTCTGCAGGTCGTGCGTGAACACCCCGGCCTGCAAACCGAACGGCGAAGCGTTGATCCGATCGAACGCCGCCGCGTCGCCGGACACCGGCTCGAGCATGACGACAGGTCCGAAGACCTCTTCGCAGGACACCTTCGACTGCGCGGCCACACCCTCGAGCACGGTGGGCTGCACGGTTGTCCCGTCCCGGCCTCCGCCGGTCAGCACTCGCGCCCCACCGTCGACGGCCTCGCGGATCCACATCTCGATCCGCTCGGCTGCCTCCTCGTTGATGACCGGTCCTACCTGCGTGGCCCCATCGGCCGGGTCACCCGTCGCCAGCCCGTCGACCGCCGCGACCACGCGCTCACGGAAGTCGTCGTACAGATCCTCGGCGACGAAGACCCGCTGCACGCCGATGCAGGACTGCCCGGCCTGGTAGTTGGAGAATGTCGCCACCCGTTGCGCCGCCCAGTCGAGGTCGGCGTCGCTGGACCAGTCCGCACACACCGCTACGGCGGCGTTGCCCCCGAGCTCCAGCGTCACGTGCTTGCGCGGCACCGACTTCTGAATCTGCCATCCCACTGGTCCGGAGCCGGTGAACGACACCACGGGGAGCCGCTCGTCGGCAACGAGGTCACCGGCCGACTCGTTGGCCACGTTGACAACGCTCACCATGCCGGCCGGCAAGTCGGTCTCGGCGATGACCTCGGCCAGCAGCAGCGCGGAGAGCGGCGTCTTTGGTGCCGGTTTGAGGACCACAGGCGCGCCGACGGCGATCGCCGGCGCCAGCTTGTGCGCCACCAAGTTCAGCGGGAAGTTGAACGGCGAGATGGCGAGTACGGCGCCTCGAGGCACCCGGCGCACGTACGCCAACCGCCCAGCCGCCGCCTTGTCGGTGTCCAGCCGCATCGCCTCACCCGACCAGCGACGAGTCTCCTCGGCCGCGATTCTGAAGACTGAGACCGCACGGCTGACCTCGAGACGCGACCAGAAGATCGGCTTACCGTTCTCGGCAGTGATGAGCTGCGCGAACTCCTCGGCACGGTCGCCGATCGACCGGCTGACCTGGGCGAGCGCCTCGGCGCGCACGTGGAGCGGAAGGCGTTCGGCCTCGGCGAGGAGGTCGGCGGCCGCAGCGACCGCCTGCTCCACCTGCTCCGGCGTCGCCCAGTACGTCCTACCTACGAGCCGCCCGTCATACGGGCTGTGCACCTCGAGCGGGTTGGTCGTCTCCGCCGGCTTGCCGGCGATCCACATCGGGAAGCTGCGTGTCATAGGTTTCTACGTTAACGCGCCGTGGGATATCGCGTCAGCCCGTCGACGCGGCGTTGGATCCGGACTCAGTCTCCCGCCGGCGTAGGGAGGAATTCGGCACCCTATGCCGAACAAACTCCCACCCCCCTTAGGGTGAGCTGCCGAGGCGCCCGAGCGCAGCTGCGGAGGGGTGGGCGGGCGACGTACCGAGCGGCAGCGGAAGGAGCAAGCGGATGGGCGCACTGTGGCACCCGTTCTCCGATATGGGCGCGGTGGAGCGCGACGGCGAGTTCGTGCTCTCGCGCGGCGAGGGGGCCAGCGTGTACGACGCCGAGGGCACGCGCTATCTCGACGCCAGCGCAGGCCTGTGGGTCTCCAACGTCGGGCACGGCCGGGCAGAGATCGCCGACGCGGCGGCGCAGCAGATGCGTCAGCTGGCGGCCTACCACATCTTCGCCGACTTCACGACCGAGCCGTCGGTCCAGCTGGCCGAACGGCTCGCGCAGATCGCGCCGGTGGCCGACAGCAAGATCTTCTTGACGTCCGGCGGGTCGGACTCGATCGACACCGCCACCAAGCTCGCCAGGCGCTACTGGCATGAGCGCGGCCAACCCAACCGCACCGTGGTCATCGGCCGAGAGATGGCCTACCACGGCATGCACGTGGCTGGCACCGCACTCGCCGGGATACCCGGCAACCGAGAGGGTTACGGCGAGCTGATGGAGTCGGCGACCGTCGCCTGGGACGACCCCGACGACCTCCGCGCGAGGATCGAGCGGATCGGTCCGGACAGGGTCGCCGCGTTCTTCTGTGAACCGGTCATCGGCGCAGGTGGCGTCTATCCACCCCCGGAGGGCTACCTGGCAGGGGTGCGCAAGGTCTGCACGGAATATGAAGTCCTGTTTGTCGCCGACGAAGTCGTGACTGGCTACGGCCGCATCGGCGGCGCATGGTTCGCCAGCACCCGTTTCGACCTCGAGCCCGACATTGTCACGACCGCAAAGGGGCTGACCTCTGGTTACGCACCGCTGGGCGCTGTGCTCGTGTCGCCGCGCGTGTGGGAGCCGTTCTTCCGCCGCGACGCCGGAGTTTGGTGGCGCCACGGCTACACCTACTCCGGGCACGCCGCGAGCAGTGCGGTCGCGTTGACCAACCTCGCCATCATCGAGCGCGAACACCTTGCCGACGAGGCGACTCGCCTCGAGTCGAGCATTGCCTCCGCCCTCGCGCCGTTGGCCGACCACGACCGGGTGTCTGAGGTGCGTGGCGGTGTCGGGGCGCTGGGCGCCGTACAGCTGGCCGAGCCGACCGAGGCGCCGGTGCTCGCCAAGCGGCTTCGCCAGTACGGCGTCTGCACCCGTGCCGTCGGCGCCGGCGGTATCCAGGTGTCACCGCCGCTGGTCATGACCGACGACGAAGTGAAGCAGGTCGCCGACGCGATCGCGCAGGCCCTCGACGACTGACCGACGCCCGGCTTCTGCCGGCGTACCAGTCTGGGCAAGGCGGCCGCTGCCCACCCCTTTTCGCGAGTTGTCAGGATGCCGCAGACGTAAGGGTGTCCGATACACCCTGACAACTCGGTAGGGCGGCAGACGCGTCTTTGTTTCCTGGTCGCTTACTGGTCGCGCATGCCCCAGGGTGAGCCGTACTGGGTGAGCAGCTCGAGGAACGGTACGGCGTCGAACGCCTCCGGCCCGAGCACGCCGGCCCCCTTCCAGGTGCCCCGGGCAAGCAGCTCCAACGCCACGACGGGGTTGATGGCGGTCTGCCAGACCACGCACTGGTGGCCGTACTCCTGCATCGTCTCGTCGTTGTCGGCCACGTGATAGAGGTACGTCGACCGCGGCTGACCGTCCTTGCCCAGACCCGTCACATGCACACCCGCACAGGTTTTGCCATGCATCTTGTCGCCGAGCGTCGCCGGGTCGGGCAGGGCCGCTGCGACGACGTCGCGCGGGCTCACCTCGACGCCGCCGACCCGCAGCTTCTCGGTGCGGTCGAGTCCCAGCTTGTGCAGCGCCTTGAGGACGTCGATGAACTCCTCACCGAGGCCGTACTTGAACGTCACCCGCCGTGCGTCGATCCAGCGGGGCATGAGCAGCACTTCTTCGTGTTCCACATTGACGCACTCGACCGGTCCGATGCCTTCGGGGAAGTCGAACGTCTCGGGCTCACTGAACGGCTCGGTGGTGTACCAACCGCGGTCGCGCTCGTAGATCACCGGCGGGTTGAGGCACTCCTCGATCGTCGTCCAGATGGAGAACGACGGCGCGAACTCGTAGCCGTCAACAGTGAGATTCGCCCCATCGCGGGTGCCCAGCTCGTCGATCTCGCTGAACAGGTGGTCGGCGGCGTACCTCGCGAACACGTCAGAGAGCCCGGGCTCGACCCCGATTCCGACCAGCGCCAGCCGACCGGCCTGCTCCCACTGCTCTGCGGCCGCGAACTGCTCTTCACCGAGCTGAACCCCGGGCAGTGAGTACGGCGACTCCGGATGCGGCTTGGACAAGCTCATCGCCATGTCGAGATAGTCGGCGTCAGCGTCGAAGGCGCCGGTGAAGATCGGCATCACGAAGCGCGGGTCGACCGCGTTCAGCACATGGGTGATCGAATGCTCGCGCACCAACGCGGCAACAGAAGCCGCGTCGGAGGCGTCGACACGTGCAGCGGCGAACCGCGAGTCAGCGGCGGCCGCTCGTTGTGCCCGCGCCTCGTCGTAGTCGGCGAAGACGACGGTCTCGTAGAAGTCGCGGCGGGCTGCGATCGACCCGAATGCCGCACCGACTCCCCCGGCACCCACGACGAGTATGCGCATCCGCGGTCAGATCTCGATGTTGGACATGACGTGCTTGACGCGCGTGTAGTCCTCCAGGCCGTACATCGAGAGGTCTTTTCCGTGCCCGGAGTGCTTGAAACCACCGTGCGGCATCTCGGCGACGATCGGGATGTGGGTGTTG
>JBBPZH010000002.1:0-56578 GCA_038198965.1 Propionibacteriales bacterium | reverse complement strand
GGCCGGCCCAACAGCGCGAGCGACACCCCACGCCAGGTAGCCCGTGTGGTCATAAAGCTGGTGAGGTTCTACGACGCGCCGCAGCGGTGCTCGACGACCCAAACTCTTCTCGATCGACCTCGATCCGATGGTTATCGCTGACAGGTTCAGTAGTACCAGGGGTACGCCGACCAGTCCGGGGGCCGCTTCTCAAGGAACGCATCGCGCCCCTCGGCTGCTTCGGCAGTGCCGTAGGCGAGCCGGGTGGCCTCCCCGGCGAACAGCTGCTGCCCAACAAGCCCGTCGTCGATCAGGTTGAACGCGTACTTCAGCATCCGCTGGGCGGTCGGTGACTTGGCGTTGACCTTGGCTGCCCACTGCAAGGCCACGACCTCGAGCTCTGCATGCGGCACCACCGCGTTCACCATGCCCATGCGGTGCGCCGCGGCGGCGTCGTACTCGTTGCCGAGGAAGAAAACCTCCCGCGCGAACTTCTGGCCGACCTGTCGAGCGAGGTACGCCGACCCGAAGCCACCGTCGAACGACGCGACATCGGCGTCGGTCTGCTTGAAGCGTGCGTGTTCGGCGGAGGCGAGCGTGAGGTCGCAGACGACGTGCAGGCTGTGCCCACCACCGGCAGCCCACCCCGGCACGACACAGATGACCACCTTGGGCATGAATCGGATCAGCCGCTGGCACTCCAGGATGTGCAGCCGGCCAAGTCGTGCTGTATCCACCGCCGGACCGGTTGCGGCGGTGGGCGTGAGGTCAGGTGGTTCGGTGGTTTGCGGTGAGCTGGTGTCTGACACCTCGTACTCGTAGCCCGCCTTGCCGCGGATCCGCTGGTCACCGCCTGAGCAGAACGCCCACCCGCCGTCGCGAGGGGACGGACCGTTTCCGGTGAGTAGCACGCACCCGACGTCGGGCGACATGCGAGTGTGGTCCAGGCATCGGTAGAGCTCGTCCACGGTGTGCGGGCGGAAGGCGTTGCGCACCTCGGGTCGGTTGAACGCGATCCGAACGGTGCCCTGTTCGACCGCCCGGTGGTAGGTGACGTCGGTGAGGTCGTCGAAGCCCGGCACAACCGTCCACGCGGCTGGGTCGAAGATCTCGGAGGCCGAGCTCTCGCTGCCCACGCTCGTCACCCGCGAGATGCGGTAGCCAGGGCATCAACGCCAGCCTCCTGGCGACGTACCCGGCCCCGGCACAGCAGAAGGTAGCCGACGAACGAGAAGACGAACGCGAACGCGACTCCCAGATTGGCGAAAGCCCAGGTGCCGGTCTTGCCGCCTAGGCCGAGCGGCCCAAGCAGGTAGCCCTGCCAAAGAAAGCCCTTGAACGTGCTCACAACCAGCCCCCACCCCACGACTGCGCTGATCACCATCAGCGCGATCGGCGCCGGGTTGACGGCGCCGTAGCGCCCCGAGGAGTCGAAGAGCGCTGCCTGGTCGTAGTCGCGCCTGCGCAGGAGCAGGTCGGCGAGGAAGACGCCGCACCACGACGTGATCGGTACCCCGAGGGTGATGAGAAAACCCTGGAAGGGTCCGAGGAAGTCCTGGGCGAACCAGACGACGTAGATCGCGCCGAGGATCATCAGCACCCCGTCGAGCAGCGCGGCGGCCCAGCGCGGCAGGGGTACGCCGAGCGTGAGCAACGTGAGCCCGGACGAGTAGATGTCGAGCACGGCCCCCGCGACCAGCCCGGCAACCACGACGACGGCGTAGATGACCAGGAAGCCGTTGGGGAGCAGCTTGGCCAAGGCGCCCAGTGGGTCAGCGCCGATCGGGTTGATCAGGTCCGGCCGCGACCCGATGAGCAGCAGACCGTAGATCAGCAGGAGCACGGGCGCGACGGCGCCGCCGAACGTCGTCCAGCCCACGACGCCGCGGCTGGAGGCACCGCGGGGCAGGTAGCGCGAGTAGTCGGCGGCCGAATTCACCCAGGAGAGTCCGAACGCCGTCATCATGAGCACGAACGCACCCACGGCGGCACTGATCGGCCCGCTTGGCATTGCGTTGACCTTGCCGAAGTCGATCTCGTCGAACGTGAGCGCCATGTAAACGATCGTGAGCGCGACGGTGGCGTACGTGAGCCAGCGCTGCATCCGCATGATCAGGTCGAACCCGAGCACTCCCGCGGTCACGATCAGGCCCGCGACGACAAGGAACGCGACGATCTTCGTGGCGTTGCCCGAGCTCCAGCCGAGCTGGCCGAAGATTGTCGCGGTGGCGAGCGTCGCCAGGGCCACCAGAGCAGTCTCCCAGCCGACCAGGATCAAGTAGGAGACGAGGCTGGGCAGCGCGTTTCCCTTGATCCCGAAGGCGGCCCGGGAAAGCGCCATGGTCGGCGCCGAGCCGCGCTTGCCGGCCACCGAAACCAGCCCGACGAGCAGGAACGACAGCACCGTTCCGACGACGGCCGCGATCACGGCCTGCCAGAACGAGAGCCCGAAGTAGAGGACGAACGCGGCGTACGCCAGACCGAGCACCGAGATGTTCGCCGCGCACCACGGCCAGAACAGGTCGCTCGGCTTGCCCTTGCGTTCGGACTCGGCGATCACGTTGATGCCGTTGCGCTCGATGCTGAGCGGGCTGGCAGTGGTGGGGTCCTGGTACGCCGCTGTGGCCATGCGCGATGGTATCGCCGCCCCCCGCGCCGCCTCCGCGCGTTGTCAGCGTGGCGCCGGCGTAGCGGTGTCCACTGGAGCCTGACAGGCTGCGGTGAGGTCGGCTTTCGTCGGCGGGTCTGCACCGGCCCGTTCGCAGGTGATCGCGGCCACGACGGTCGCCTGCTGCAGGGCCGACTCCAGCTCCGCAACCCCGAGCGATTCCAGCCCGCCCGGAGAGAGGCAGTCAGCGTCGGCGAGCCCGGCCAGCAGGCCTGCCATGAAGGCGTCGCCGGCTCCGATCGTGTCCACGACCTGCACCTGCCGCCCAGCGGTTTCGGTGCGCAGTCCGGTCGACGTACGGGCGACGCAGCCATCGGCGCCGCGCGTCACCACCACCAGGTCGGGACCAGCCGTTGCCCACTGCTCGAGCACGTCGTCAACGCCGCGGCCCGGGTGGAGCCAGGTGATGTCGTCCTCGCTCGCCTTGACCACGTGGGCGGCGGCGACGTGCTCGGCCGCTCGTTGGGCAGCCGCCGCGCGCGTGCCGATCACATCTGGGCGCACATTGGGGTCGAAGCTGACCAGGACGCCGCCGGCGCCGCGCAACCGCTGCACCAGCCGGAGCACTGGCCCCGCACCCGGCTCGAGGGCCGCTGCCAGCGACCCGGTGTGGAACGCCTGGGTGTTCGCGGGCAGCTCACCGAGCTCGTCGTCGGTCCAGCCCCAGTCGGCGGTCCCGTCGACGTAGAAGTCGTACGCCGCCCGGCCCTCCTCATCGAGCGTCGCGAACGCCAGGGTGGGCGGTTCGCTCGTCGATACACAGGCTGAAAGGTCAAGGCCGTTGGCTGAGGCGTAGCGGCGGACCACCTGACCGAGCGGGCGCTCGGAGAGGCGTGCAATCAGGTGTGTCGGGTGTCCCAGCCGTCGCAGCCCGACCGCGATGTTGAGCGGCCCGCCGCCGGGGCGGGCGACGTAGGGGCCGCCGGGGGTGGGCTGCACCAGGTCGAGGAGCGCTTCCCCCAGCACCGTGAACACTCGCGTCTCCTCTGCTCGCTGGGGTCTCACATCGAAAGACCAGTCGAGCAGTAAGCCGCCCCAGTTGCGCGATGGCTGTTCCGCCAGCCGCCGAACAGCATTCTCGCGCAACTCGATCAGCTTGCGGACCGCAGTGAACTTCCTCGGGCACCAGTATCGTGACGACACATGCGACTGGCTGCGGCGTTGAGCGCCGCCCTGGTGCTGGCCGCGTGTTCCGGTACGTCGTCGTCGAACACTGCCAAGAGCCCCTCAACGGTCCCGTCCGCCAGCTCACCCGCCGCTCCACCACTGCGGGTCACCGTGCTGCAGCAGCGGGTCGACGCGACCACGCGCATGGTGGGCGTCGACACCACCAACCGCGGCACCTCTCCCGTGCACGTCTCGGCAGTGCGGCTGTCCGGCGGCGGCATCCAGTCGCCCGTCACCCCCAAGGACACCGTCCTGCAACCTCGGTTGACGGTGGCCTTGCGTATCTCCTACGGGCGGCCGCACTGCGATGGCCGGAGCGCACCACTCACCGCTCACCTGAAGGTCGACGGCCGGTGGTTCGACTACCCCGTCAACCCGGCCGGCCAGCGAGAGGTACGCCGACTGCTCGACACCGACTGTACGGCCTTAGCTCTTGCTCACACCGCGTCTATCCGCCTCGCCGGGCCCTATCGCACCACGTCAGTGGGCGGGACGCCGTACCTGCGTGGCCGGCTCATCATGCAACGGCGATCGCCCGGCGTCGTCGACCTTCGGTCGCTGGTCGGTACCGTGCTGGTCGACCTGCGCCCGGTCAAGGACCTCGTTGACCTCCCAGCAACGGCGGGCCGGGCAGTCACCCCGATCCTTCTCGGAAGCACCGGACGCTGCGACCCACACGGGCTTGGCCAGTCGACCCAGACGTTCCTGTTGAGCGCTTACGTGCAGCGCAGCGGTGACCCTGAGCAGCGCGTCGTGCTGGTGCCGCCCAAACCCGTGCAGAACCGCATCCTGCAGGTCATCGACCGAGCGTGCGGCACCTCTGGCTGACGTCGGGTCCCAACAGCACGCGCCGCTTTGCCACACTGGCCGAAAAGCGCTTCGCTGCATCGGCAAGGAGATCTCCGTGACAGTCCACGACCACGCGCCAGCTGGACACCCGGCGACCAACGCCACAGCGGAGATCGCTGAGCGACTCAGCCAGCCGACCGATGATGAGATTGCCGCGCTCGACGCCTGGTGGCGCGCGAACAACTACCTGACGATCGGGCAGATTTACCTGCAGGACAACCCGCTGCTGCGCGAACCGCTCAAGCCCGAGCACATCAAGCCGCGGTTGCTCGGCCATTGGGGCACATCGCCTGGCCTCTCGTTCATCTACGCCTCCGCTTCCCGGCTGATCCGACACACCGGGCAGCAGATGATCTACCTGGCCGGTCCGGGGCACGGCGGTCCGGCACTGGTGGCGGCTGGCTACCTCGAGCAGACCTATACCGAGATCTATCCCCGGGTAACCCAGGACAAGGCTGGCATGCAGCGGCTCTTCCGCCAGTTCTCGAGCCCCGGGGGCATACCGAGCCACGTGTCGGTCACTACGCCCGGTTCGATTCACGAGGGCGGCGAGCTCGGTTACGTCCTTGTGCACGCGTTCGGCGCAGTCATGGACAACCCTGACCTGATCGCCCTGGCCGTCGTCGGCGACGGCGAGGCCGAGACAGGTCCGCTCGAAGGCTCCTGGAAGGGCATCTCTTTCCTCGACCCGGAGCACGACGGCGCGATCTTGCCCATCCTGCACCTCAACGGTGCCAAGATCTCCGGTCCCACGGTCCTGGGCCGCAAAGACCCGGGGGAAGTGCGCTCACTGCTCGAAGGACACGGGTACGACGTCCTCGAGGTGAGCGGCGACGACCTCCCCGGCATGCATGTCCGCTTCGCCGAAACCCTTGCCACGGCCTGGGCCAGCATTCAGGACATCCAAGCAGCGGCACGGGACGGCACGGGGGACGGGGGACGTCCGCGTTGGCCGCTGATCATCCTGCGCACCCCCAAAGGCTGGACCGGCCCCGACAAGGTCGACGACGTGCAGGTAACGGGGACGTTTCGGTCTCACCAGGTGCCGCTGGCCGGTGTCAAGGACAACCCGGAACATTTGGCCTTGCTGGAGACCTGGCTGAAGTCGTACCGCCCGGAGGAGCTGTTCGACCACGACGGCGCTCCGGTGGAGCTGGTACGCCGCAACAACCCCGAGGGTGCGCTGCGCATGAGCGCCAACCCGAACGCTAACGGTGGGCTGATTACCGTCGACCTGGACCTTCCAGACTTCCGCGACTACGCAGTCGACGTACCCCGCCCGGCGCATGACAAGGCAGAGTCGACCCGCCGGCTGGGCGAGATGCTGCGCGACATCTACCGCAGCAGCCCCGACCGCTTCCGGCTCTTCTGCCCGGACGAGACCAACAGCAACCGTCTGGGCGCCGTCTTCGAGGTGTCGAACCGTGCCTTCGCCGAGCGGGTTGAGCCTGACGACGTCGCGCTCGCCCACGACGGTCGGGTCATGGAGGTGCTGTCCGAGCACAACTGTCACGGCTGGCTCGAGGGTTACACCCTGACCGGCCGACACGGGATCTTCGCCACGTACGAGGCGTTCGCGATGGTGAGCGCATCGCAGACCATCCAGCACTGCAAGTGGTTGGAAGAGGCAGCGTCGCTGCCGTGGCGGGCGCGAGTGCCGAGTCTGAACATCTTGCTGACTTCGACGGCCTGGCGTAACGACCACAACGGCTTCTCACACCAAGGCCCGGGGCTCATCCAGACCGTCATCACGCAACGGGGTACGACGGCGCGGGTCTACCTTCCCCCGGACGCCAACTGCCTACTGTCGGTGGCCGACCACTGTCTGCGGTCGCGTTCGTACGTAAACCTCATCGTCATCGACAAGCAGCCACAGCTTCAGTGGCTCGCTATCGACGACGCCGTCGAGCACTGCGCCCGCGGAGCTGGCATCTGGTCGTGGGCCGGGACCGACGACGGCACCGCGGACCCCGACATCGTGCTGGCGTGTGCCGGCGATGTGGTGACGATGGAGACGGTCGCCGCTGCCGCGCTCCTTCGCAAGCATCTGCCGAAGCTGCGCGTGCGGGTTGTCAACGTCGTCGACCTGATGGCGCTTCCGCGGCCCAAGGACCATCCGCACGGCATGAGCCAAACGCTCTTCCGCGAGCTGTTCACCGAGTCAGTCGACGTCGTGTTCGCGTTCCACGGCTACCCCGGCGCCATTCACCAGCTGGTGCACGGCCGCCCCGACGCCGACCGGTTCCGGGTGCGTGGCTTCATCGAGGAAGGGAGCACCACCACGCCGTTTGACATGGTCGTGCGCAACCGGGCTTCCCGCTACCACCTGGTGATTGACGCCATCAACAACGCTCGCCGTACGCCGCCCGGTGCCACAGCACTGAAGGCGTTGTGCGAGAGACAGCTCGCCAAGCACGAGGCCTACGTCGTCGAGCACCTGGAGGACATGCCCGAAGTCCGCGACTGGACCCTCGGCGACTGGGCGACCGAAGCCTGACCTCCGCTCGAGCCGACGTACTTTCGGCTCCCCTGTCTCCGGTCAGGGCTGTCGGGGCTCTCGGGCCTTCGCTTCGCTCTTCTACGGCCCTTCGAGTCCCCGCCATCCCCTCCCTTGAACCCGCCCGTTCTCCAAACCGCTAGGCCTCCCGTGGCCGAGGAGTCCTAGCACTTGGGTGGCGATCTCGGCGGCTTCGTCGGTGGGTACGACGAGCACCTCGGGACCGGTGCCTGCGTCGATGCGCACTGGCTCCGTCGGACCGACGGCGTCTGCGTTGAGCGCCGCGTCGAGGCTGAAGCTGAGGTGGCGCAGCGGATCCATGACGTCGGCGCGCAGAGCGGCGTCGTGCTCACCGACTCCTCCAGTGAAGACGACGGCGTCCAGGGAAGGCAGCACCGCGAGGTAGGCGCCGATGTACTTGCGGAGCCGGTAGGCGTACACGTCGAGCGCCAGCCGAGCGGTCTCATCCCCGGCCGCAACCCGGCGCCGCACCTCACGCACGTCGGAGTCTCCGCACAATCCGAGGAGGCCGCTCCTCGACTCCAGGATGTCGTCCACTTCTTCGGTGGCCAGATTGGCGTTGCGCATCAGGTGGCCGGCAATCGCCGGATCCAGGTCGCCGCAGCGGGTGCCCATCACCAGACCCTCAAGTGGCGTGAAGCCCATGGACGTGTCGACGCTGGCACCACGCGCGACAGCCGTGACAGACGCGCCGTTGCCGATGTGGCAGACGATCAAATTGACCTCGTCGGCGGGCATGCCGAGGGTTTCCGCGGCCACCCGAGCGACGTACTTGACACTGGGGCCGTGGAATCCGTAGCGGCGCAGTCCATGCTGCGTCGCGAGATCGGCTGGGATGGCGTACGTGTAAGCGCGCGCCGGAAGCGTGGCGTGGAAGGCAGTGTCAAATACCGCGACGTGTGGAATGGCTGGGAGCAACGCGCGCAGCGCACGCAGCGCAGCGACCGCCGGTGGGTTGTGCAACGGAGCCAGCGACGACAGGTCGGCGATCCGCTGCTCGACGGCGTCGTCGATGACGACTGGCTCGGTGAAAGCCGCGCCACCGTGCACGATTCGGTGCCCCACGGCATCCAGCCCGTCAAGATGTCCGTCCGCTTCCAGCTCGTCGCGCATGGAGCGCACGTAGTCAGCCGTGTAGTCCGCCTCGGACTCGAAGCGGAGCGATGTCCGCTCGGCTTTGGCCGAGTGCGCGTCGACCGAACCGGCTGCCAGCCGGCGCAGCGACCCGTCCGGTGAGGGACTATGGAGCACCGAGTACTTCAGCGACGACGAACCGCGGTTGACCACCAGGACACGCGCCGCCATGTCAAGCATTGTGCCGCGAGCCGACGACTGTGCGGCACAAGCGAACTCGAGAGCCAGCGGCCCGGAGCCAAATGGGGTTGGGGTGCCTCAGTGCAGGTCACGACCCGTCACCTGGCGTGGCGTGATCCGGATGAATAGGTTCCGGGAGCCTGGTGCCCATGGCTCGAGCCGCTGCTGGGGCCGCATCTCGGCAAGCTCGTCGGCGTCGTCGATCGACCTGGCCTCACCGACGACGAGCACGCTCCATCCTCGGCGCATGTCCGGTTCGAAGTCGTCGACCTCGAACGCCAGCGTCTCCTGCAGATGAGCCCAACACTCCTGTTCGCCTAGGTCGCGTAGATAGCCCCGGTTGACCTGTTGTGACTGCCCCTGCTCCATGCCGCCCTCCTGAGACTCGACGCAACGATTCTGCCTCGCGCAGCAATGCGTCGCGAGAGCCGACGGTCCCACTCCTGGCAGCTAGCCAAGCAGGCGCGAGCTACTCAAGACGCCGGCACGAGCACCGCCACCGCAGCAGACTCCGATACGACGACGACGGCGCATGATGCATGCCGAACGCACGACTCGCTTACCGACCCCAGGAGCGCCGCGAACATCAGCCTCTGACGACGAGAACCGGGCAGGGAGCGTGGTGAACGAGCGCTGAGCTTACCGAGCCGAGAAGCAGGCGCTTGAACCCACCGATGCCCCGGCTACCGACGACGATGAGGTCGCCCTTGCTCGCCTCGCTCATGATCTCCTCGGCGGGCACTCCGAGCTTTCCTACGACCTGCACCGATGTCTCGTCGTCCGATGCCTCCTTGCGCGCACTATCGACTGCCTCAGTCGCGGTTTGCTGAGCGTTGTGCAGCTGCTCGCGGTCAAGACTCGGGTCCTTCACCTCGAAGCCGAACGGTGCAGCACCTCGCTCGTAGCGCGGAACGACGGTCACGACTCGCACGTCGGAGCCGTGCAGCTTCCCCTCTTCGAGCGCCAATCGCAGAGCGCTCCGCGCTTGCTCGGACCCATCGAATCCGCAGATGACTCGTGCCATGGCCAGACCTCCTCGTTGCAGGGTGCCCGCAGTCTTCCACTCCGCAGCTGGTGTGTCAGCGTGTCGGCAGTCTCCTACTCCGGACCGGTGTGTCAACGGCTCATCGTGGTGCTCGAGGGATGGTCCGGGCAAGCGTCGCTCGTGCGCGTTGCCAGGGAGCTGTATCGTCACCGTCCGATCCTTCCGAGTGGATCAGCCTCGTGCGACGTACCCGTCGGAATTACCGCGTGGACCTCTTGGGAGTCGAGCAAGCCGAGTCGAGACTCTGGAGATAGCTGAAAAGTGCGCAGACTCCCCGGGCTACTAAGCGCAACTGCCGTGTTGTCGTTGCCGGTCGCTGTGCTCGGTGCGGGAGCTCCTACCGGTGTGACCCCGCCGCCTGCAACGGTGTCGGCTCACGAGCGGACGACGGATTCACCCATCAGGCACGTCGTCATCATCTATCAGGAGAACCACTCCTTCGACGACGTTCTCGGCAAAGTCTGCGAGAAGCGCCGCACGCCGTGCGACGGGTACACCGGACCTGTCCACTTTCGCGATGGCCGCCGAGCAAGCAACGTCGTCCAGCCAGACATCGTGCCGTTCGTGGCACACACCAGAAGAAGTCAAGGGTTCGCCCTGCAGAACCGCTGGGACCACGTGCGCGGATGCAAGTCGCCACCTCATATCTGCGTGAGCCATGTGCCGCCTCGGCACATTCCCAACCTCAGCCGGCTTGCGCGACGGTTCGCCGTGTCGGACGCCACCTTCGCTTCTGATCCAAGCGCTTCCTTCGGCGAGCATCTCGCGCTAGCCGCTGGCACGCTCGATGGATTCGTTGGAAAGACGCCGGTGCTTTCGAAGACCGGGGCAAGGCCTGGGCGCGGCTGGGGCTGCCACAGTCACCGCGACTCACTGTGGCGCCGACGCGTGGGTGCCAGGACTCGGTGGGTGCCGTCCTGCATTCCTACGAAGGCGGGCAAGGGCCCATATCGACGCAGTCCGGTCGAATATCGCGCAACTGTCATGCAGCGGCTCGAGCAACGGGGCTTTTCCTGGCACCTGTACCAGGGCCATCTCCCAAACCGGCCCAGTGATGTGCTGTGGTCAATCTGTCCTGACTTTTTCTGGTGTCAGAAAAACCGATTCACGCTGCGATACGACTCGGCGACCCGAGACTTCGTCGACGCGGCTCGTGCTGGCCGACTGCCGTCCTTGTCGCTGCTCATGCCGTTGTCGGGGAATTCGCAACACAACTACAACAGCATGCGGATCGGCGACAACTACATCGGGCGCATGGTGCGCGCCGCCGAGCGTGGGCCGCAGTGGCGAAGCACTGCGGTCTTCATCACGTACGACGACTGCGGCTGCTTCTATGACCACGTCGATCCACCACGTGGCCTGGGAATCCGCAACCCGATGGTGATCGTCAGTCCGTGGGTGAAACGGGCGTATACCGACAACACGACTGCCGTGCAGCCTTACTCGATGCTGGCTTTCGTTCAGCACAACTTTGGGCTAGCGCCGTTGACCCGGCAAGTTCCCGAGCCTACGACTACCGGCAAGCCTTTGATTTCTCGCAGCAACCGCTGCGACCGGTTCGACTGACGCACTCAGCAGTGGCGCCGCGGGAGCTCAAGAAGATCGCCCAGATGCCGAGCTTGGAGCACGACCCGACGTAGGAGACACCTGACCGGCGCTACTTCCGCGGCCGGATCGAAGGCGGGGCTGGTGGCTTTGACGGAATGCTCCGTGCCAGCGAGGCACCAGCAAGGTGGCCGGCCGGTTCGTTGGTTAGGGGCGCAGCAACACCTTGATGGCGCGGCGTTCATCCATCGCGGTGTACGCCTCGGCCACCTGGGCAAGCGGAAGCTCGAGGTCGAACACCCGGCCAGGATCTATGGCTCCACTGAGCACGTCACCGAGCAGGTCGGGCAGGTAGGTGCGCACCGGGGTCACCCGCCCGCAACGTTGATGTTGTCACTGAACATCTGTCCAATCGGCAGTTCGGGTCCGCCAGCTGGTACACCCACGTAACCCACGAAACCACCCGGTCTCGTGCAGTCGATCGCTTGCTGCATGGACTCCTTGGTGCCGACACACTCGAGCACGGCGTCCGCGCCGATCCCGGAAAAGATGTCCTTGACCTGGGCGGAGCCTGCTTCTCCGCGTTCGGCGACGATCTCGGTCGCGCCGAACTCCCGAGCGAGCGCTTGGCGGTCTTTGTGCCGGGACATCGCCACAATCTGATCCGCTCCGAGGCGTCGGGCAGCCAGCACCGCACACAGGCCGACGGCGCCGTCACCCACGACTGCTACTGTGCTGCCCTTGCTCACACCAGCCGCTACGGCGGCATGGTGGCCGGTGCACATGACGTCGGTAAGCGCGAGCAGGTTCGGCACCATGGCGTCGTCGGGCTGCTCGGGGGTCACTACCAGCGAGCCGTCGGCCAACGGGACCCGCGCACGCTCCCCCTGCCCTCCGTCAACCAGATGTCCGTGCTCGTCGGGCGTGCCCAGTAGGCGCCGTGCAGGCACGAGGTGGTGATGCCGTTGCGGCAGTTCAGGCAGGTGCCGTCGCTCAGCGCGAACGGCGCAATGACGAAGTCACCTTGCTTGACCGAGGTGACCTCCTCACCTACTTCTTCGACTACTCCGACGAGCTCGTGACCGATGCGGCGTGGCTCCTCCGTCGGCTGCACGCCGCGATAGGCCCAAAGGTCCGAGCCGCACACGCAGCTCGCGACCGTGCGCACCACCACATCGGTAGGAAGCTGAACGGCTGGCTCCTCGACCTCGTCGAGCCGGACGTCACCAGGGCCGTAGATCATCGCCGCACGCATTGCGCCAGGCTAGACGGCTCATCGTGTGCGGCCTCCACCGACTCCCGAGCGAGGCGGCCCGTACGAACCACGCCACGAACTCTGATTGCTGAGCGCCAACCCTCGCCGCTTAGTACTGCGTGGCGCGTGTCGGGCGAGCCGGAGGGGGCATCAGCAGCGTCGCGGCATCACCCTATGAGCGTGGTGCGGTGCACGAGGCGGCCAGTCGGGAGAAGCCCTCGTCGAGGCTGACGTGCGGGGTCCAGCGCAGGAGGGCTCTCGTCCTGCGCTGTTCGAACCAGTGGGCGGTCGACAGCTGCTCGACCAGGAACCGGGTGAGCGGCGGGTCGTCAGCTCGTCTCGAAGCGGCCCAGGCTGCCTCACAGGCGGCTCCGGCAAGCCAGGCTACGGAAGCCGGCACGCGTCCCCGCGGCTCAGGTGCTCCTGCTGCGCGACAGAGGCGGCTCAGGATCTCAGCGATGGGACGGGGCTCACCGTTGGACACCAGCAGCGCCTGACCCCGAACCGTGGAGCAGGCGTCGACCGCGGCGACCAGGGCTGCGGCGGCGTTGTCGACGTACGTGGAATCAATGAGCGCGGCCCCTGGACCGATCAGCGGCAAGCGCCCAGATTTGGCTCGCGCCACGATCCGGCCCACCAGCTGCGTGTCGCCAGGCCCCCACACCAGGTGTGGGCGGATGACCAGGACCGCCAGCTCGCCGGAATCAGCTGCCAGAGCATCGAGCTCCGCGACCGCCTTGGAGCGGGCATAGTGACCACGGGCCAGCGTCGGGACCGCCGGCCCAGCGCCAGCACCCACCAGCGACGAACCGGTGTGTGCCACTGACGGTGACGACACGTGCACCAACCGGCTCACCGACTCGTTGCGACAGGCAGCGAGAACGTTGTGCGTGCCCTCGATGTTGGCGGCGGCGTACGCCGACCATGGACCGGACACGCCGACTCTCGCAGCAAGATGGACGACGGCGTCCTGCCCGGCAGCGGCCCGCTGGACGACGACAGCGTCGGTGATGTCGCCCAAGATCTCGCGACATGGCAGGCCTGACGGCCGGCGCTGCAGCACGCTGACCTCGTCCCCTCGGGCCAGGAGCGCCTCCGCGGTAGCGCGCCCTAGCATGCTGGTGGTCCCGGTGACCAGCACCTTCACGCATGCCTCGCACGCGGGGAGCCCGTTCCGGAAAGAACCCGATCGGCCCATCGGGCGACCTGCTGCCGATCGACCTTTGAGGCGTGCCGGATGTCCAGCGGCAGCCGGCTCGCAACGAGCACGGCCGCTACCGGGACTGCCGCCGCGGTTCGCACGGCGTCGCTGAGTTCGAGCGGAGCCAACTGCACTGGCGCACCGCGCAGGCGACGAGTCGACAGATTCCGCCGCCGGAAGCGAATCGATAGACCCTGGCTGTGGCGCCTTGCGAGGACAACGACCACCACTACGGCCTGGGCGTCCAGAGGCCCCACTCCCACCACGGCTGCCGCAGCCACCTCATCGAGTCGCTCCATCCGCTGTTCGACGCCGACCGGCGTAAGCGCACCCTCCGCGGTCCATATGACATGGGGCATCCGCCCCTCAACCCAGAGTCGGCCCTCGGTGTCGAGGTGCCCGACATCTCCGGTCCGGTGCCAGCCCGGGACGCTCGAGCTGTCGCGCTCGGTGGCCCACAAGGCGTCGTACCGGTCCTTGACGTGCTCTGCACGTATGCAGATCTCGCCGGTCATGCCGGCTTGAGACGTCAGACCGCCATCGCTGACGCAGGTGCCGCTGCCGTCGCTGGCACTGCCGTCACCCGTGCCGCTGTCATCGGCGCTGCGGCTTAGCTTCGGGTCAACGCCTTCGGACAGCGGGATCATTGCGACTTCCACCCCCGGTAACGGTCGCCCGACGCAGACTCCATTGCCGTCACCGGCGGCGTCGAGCTCGGCGAGCGACACGTCGGTGACCGGCAGCACCTCCGTCATGCCGTACGGCGTATGCGCCTCCGCCTCGGGAAGCACCTCACCCAGCGCTCGCAGCAGTGGTACTGAGACGGGTGCGCCCGCCGACATCAGCAGGCGTACCCGGCTCAGCGCCCTCCGCTGAGCCGCCGAGAGGTCGCCAGCAGTCGCCAGCACACCGCGCAACGCAGCCGGGGAGGCGAACACGACGGTGGCGTCCACAGCCGCCGCGGCGTCCGCCAGTGCGCCGGCCGTCAACTCATCTGGGGACGTGACATCGACGTCCGGCACTGTCGAGCCGATGCCGAGGGCCGGCCCGAGCAGTGCGAACGGCGCGAATGCGGCGACCAGCCGATCCTGGCCCGTGATGCCGTATGTCGACCGCAGCAGCGCCAGCTGCGCTGACACCTGGCGATGCCGATACACCACTCCCTTGGCAGGTCCGGTGGCGCCAGAGGTGAACACCACCGCACAGTCCTGGTCCTGCGAGGGTTCACCCGGCCGCGCCATCGACCGGCCAAGCGCGGCCACCCCGTCAGCCGTGTGCTCGGCGCCAAACGCTCGACGGTTGAGCCCACCCAAGCGAGTAACGGCGATCCGCCTCCCGGGCAAGCCCATCAGTCGCGCCGCCGCCAACCCTTGAGGGGTGCCGATGAGGTAATCGACGTGTGCACTGCGCAGCGCTCGGCGCATCCCCGAGAAGCCGAGACCCTTGTCTGCCACCACGATGACCGCTCCGGCGGCCCAGACGGCGTAGACAGCTGCGGTCAAGTCTGCTGACGGAGGCACCAGCATGCCGACCCGGTCTTTCGGGCGTACGCCGATGGCCGCCAGGCCCGCCGCGAGGTCGTCGACCCGCCGCGCCAGAGTCGCCCAGCTGACCGTCACACCCGTTCGATCGACCCAGGCCGTCGACCGGTCTGCCGCCCGCTCGGACAGTGCCGAGCCCCGTCCGCACAGCGCCGGCGCCGGCGCTGGCGTACCACTTGAAGCGAGGGTCCGATCGCCAGCGGACTGTTGGTCGCGTGCTGAGCGCGTTGACACCCGAGCGCAGTGCGTCATGTCATCGACCCACTGGACAACGTCGGCCGCAAACGTGGGTGCGTCCTCCATCACCAGATGCGAAGCCCGCTCGTAACGGTGCAGCTGTGACTGCGGGAACCGCGAGCACAAGTCTTCAAGGTGAGCTTCCCCGAACACCGGATCACGCGGACCCCACAGCAGCAGCACCCGTACGTCGATCGAGCGTGCACCCGACGCGATCTTCTCCAACGGTTCTCGCGAGGGGTGATCAGACGCGAAGGGGATGTCGGCGACGAAGTCGCGCACCGACCGGCGCCGTGCTGCAGAAGCGTACGGAGCCACCAGTGCCCGCCGCACCGCGCGAGGAAGAGGCGGCCAGGACACGGCGCTTGCGCCCCTGACGAACGTTTGGGTCAGTTCGCACACCAGAGCCCGAAGTAGCGGGGTGTTTGCCAGCCGGATGAGGGCCGGGACGGAGTCGTCGGGTGGGAAGGCGAGCGCGGTGTTGCCGAGCACCATGCCCACCAGTTGAGAGCGGTGCGCCAGTCCCCATCCCACGGAGATCGGACCGCCCCAGTCGTGGCCGACGGTGATCACCGGCCCCCTTATGCCGAGGGCCTCGGTCAGGTCGCTCAGATCCGTCACTCGCTGAGCCAGTCGACGGGGGGCGTTCAGGCGCTCGGAGTAGCCCATCCCGAGGTGGTCAGGTGCAACGACGCGCCAACCGGGTGGTGCCTGAGCAAGCAACGAGCGCCAGAGATAGGACCAGGTGGGGTTTCCGTGCACGCAGAGCAGGGTTCCGATCGGGTCGCGTACGCCGTTGTCAAGCACGTGCCATCGGTGCTCCCCACCACTGGAGTCGGGGACGGTGAGCAGGTGCGACCAGGCGGAATCGAGCCCGGGGAGGTTGCGTAGAGGCGAGGAGGCTGGCGCCCTCACCATTCGATCTCGAGGCACGACGCGTTGAGCCCGGAGCCGATGCCCATGAGCAGCACGCGGTCGCCTTCGTCCAGGCTGTCGGCCACCGAAGCCAGCGTGATGGGCAAAGACGCGGGCCCGATGTTGCCCCGGTCCGGAAACGTTCGCGGCACCAGATCGCCGTCGATCCCGAGTCGCTCGCACAGCGCGTCTGTGTGCACCTGTGACACCTGATGGATGATGTAGCGGTTCATCCCCTGGGACCAGTCGAGCTCGTCGGCGGCGTCGGCCCACAAGTCCTCACTGAGCTGCAAGCCCGCGTCCAGCAAACCCTTCAAGTCGGTGTTCATCGCACCGTTGTCGCCGATGCACAGCTGATAGTGCTGAGTGGCGGCACGGGTGACTCCAGCGACCAGCCGATGACCCTCCGGGTGCTGGTCGTCGCGGCCGAGGACCATGGCCGCGGCGCCTGAGCCGAGTGTGAGTGTCGCGAACTGGGTGATGACGTCCTTGCCCGTCGTCCCCGGTTGGGACAACCGCTCGAGCGTGGCCTCCTGGACCGGGCGTGCGTCCTCACCGTCGACGACGAGCGCGAAGTCGATGAGGCCGGCGTCGATCATGGATCCGGCCAGATCCATGCCGTTGACGAAGCCCAGGCAGGCGTTGGTGATGTCGAAGTTACGGCAGGTGGTGGGGAGACCGAGCGCGTGGTGGATAGCAACGGCGGTCGATGGCTCGAGGTGCTGGCGGCTCACGGAGGTGTTGACCATCAGACCGATGTCTGCGGGGTCGACCCCGCTTTCACCGATAGCTTTTGCGGCGGCGGTAACCGCTCCGTCGACGAACGTGACGCCGTCGGGCCACCATCGGCGTTGGCGGATACCCGCTAGTCGTTCGAGCAGGCCAGGGCGCAGCCCCACTCGTGCATACGTCTCCTGGAGACGTTCGTCCAGGTCGTCAGAGGTGACGACGACCGGCGCGTCCGCTGTGCTCACCGTCAACATGGCAGTGTTGGTGAAGACGTGTGCGGCGTTGCCCTTCATGAGCTCCGTCCGTGCTGCATTGGCCGGCTTCGTCGCTCCTGCGTCGCCGTTGCCTTGCCTTGGTCAGTGGTCATCTTATGCCGACTCGCGAATCTTCCTACTGGGTGACGAGGAAGCGCTCAGTGGAGTGACCCGTTGCCTGTTGGCGCGCTCGGAGGGATTCGAACCCCCAACCTTCTGATCCGTAGTCAGATGCTCTATCCGTTGAGCTACGAGCGCTGGTTGGTACTGATACCGCAGCGGACCCTGTTCGTAGACCCGAAAGCGACCGAAGGAGTCTAGCCGCAGCGCAGGGACAGGTCGAAGGCCGGCGGCGGCTGTGGTGCCGGTCACCATTGCGTCCGCTACCCCACTCCGGGGTCGCGCATGATAGCCCTCACGTCGTACGGTGTCAGGCACCAACCGGGACTATTTCACCGGTTGCAACGATCCCGCTGCTGCCGCAGCGGCCCGGTGGCCGACGCAACCACCGCGGTGCGCGAGAGGTGACGACGAGGCCATGACCGCCAACACAACGCTTGACCCAGCCGATACCGCCGACGTATCCCCCACCACCCATTCCCGCCTGCGCGCGTGGGTCGATGAGGTTGCAGCGCTGACGCAGCCGGACTCGGTTCACTGGTGCGACGGCTCACAGGCGGAGTGGGACACGTTGACCGAAGCGTTGGTGCGCACTGGCACGTTCGTGCAACTCGACCCCGACAAGAAGCCCAACTCCTTCTGGGCGGCCTCCGACCCCACCGATGTGGCGCGGGTCGAGGACCGCACCTTCATCTGCTCGGTCGATGAAGCCGACGCCGGCCCAACCAACAACTGGATGGCGCCGGACGAGATGAAGGCGACCATGACCGACCTGTACCGGGGATGCATGCGCGGGCGCACGATGTACGTCATCCCGTTCGTCATGGGTCACCTCGAGGCGGAGTCACCGATGTTCGGCGTGGAGATCACCGACTCGGCGTACGTCGTCACGTCGATGCGTGTGATGTCCCGGATGGGGAGCGACGTACTCGCTCGCATGGAGCAGCTCGACGCTGAGTTCGTACCGTGCCTGCACTCCGTAGGCGCCCCACTGGAGCCCGGCCAGACCGATGTGCCGTGGCCGTGTAGCGACACGAAGTACATCAGCCACTTCCCCGAGGAGCGCACGATCTGGAGCTACGGCTCCGGCTACGGCGGCAACGCCCTGCTGGGCAAGAAGTGTTACGCCCTGCGCATCGCCTCGGCCAAAGCCCGTGACGAAGGCTGGCTGGCTGAGCACATGCTGATCCTGAAGCTGACCTCACCGCGCGGCGTCGTCAAGTACGTCGCCGCGGCCTTCCCGAGCGCCTGCGGCAAGACAAACCTCGCCATGCTGCAGCCGACCATCCCAGGTTGGAAGGTCGAGACGCTCGGCGACGACATCGCGTGGATGCGCTTCGGCGACGACGGTCGGCTCCACGCCGTCAATCCCGAATTCGGCTTCTTCGGGGTGGCACCCGGCACGAACCGGAAGACCAATCCCAACGCGATCCGCACTATCGATCTCGGGAACTCCATCTTCACCAACGTCGCGCTCACCGATGACGGCGACATCTGGTGGGAGGGCATGGAGGGTGACCCGCAGCACCTCACATCGTGGAAGAAGCAGGACTGGACGCCGGACTCGGGCGAGCTCAGCTCTCACCCCAACAGCCGCTACTGCACCCCGATCAAGCAGTGTCCGATCCTCGCGCCGGAGTACGACGACCCGGGCGGCGTACCGATCGACGCGATCCTGTTCGGCGGCCGGCGCAAGACCACCATCCCGCTCGTGACCGAGGCGCGCGACTGGGTGCACGGCACCTTCATGGGCGCAACGCTGTCAAGCGAGACAACCGCCGCCGCCACCGGAGCCGTGGGTGTCGTACGCCGCGACCCCATGGCGATGCTTCCGTTTATCGGCTACAACGCCGCTGACTACTTCAACCACTGGATCACCGTCGGCACGGACCACGACGCCGCCAAGCTTCCCCGCATCTTCTACGTCAACTGGTTCCGCCGCGACTCCGAGGGCGGATTCCTGTGGCCGGGATTCGGCGAGAACAGCCGAGTTCTCAAATGGATCATCGAGCGCATCGAAGGCACAGCCGACGCCGTCGAAACCCCGATCGGTTACGTGCCGACCCCAGACTCCCTCGACCTTGACGGGCTCGACCTGAGCCGCGATGAGATAGAGCAGGCGCTGACGGTCGACCCTGAGGAATGGCGCGCGGAGATCCCGTCGATCACCGAGTGGTTCGACAAGTTCGGCGACAAGCTGCCGACGGTCCTCTGGACCGAGCTCGACGGGCTGAAAGCCCGCCTCTCCTAGTTGGTCCGAGACGTCGACCGGCACCGTTAAGGGAGGCGGCGGTGCGGGGACTCGAAGGGCCGTACAGAAAGCCAGGCGGGCCCAAGAGTTGGCACCGTTCAGGGAGGCGGCGGTGCGGGGACTCGAAGGGCCGTAAAGGGAGCGAAGCGACAGGCTCGAGAGCCTCGCGCCGCTGCCGACCGGACAAGACTGCGTTTAGATCCCCATTGGCGGCGCGGGCTGGCGGTATTCGGGGCCTTCGTTGTTCGTCGGCTCGGCTCCCACGACCACCTTCGCCGTACCAACGGGACCACCCTGCGATCCGGTTGACCCCCCGGTCACCTTGTCGGCGACGCCCGCCGCCTTCTCCTTGGCCACGTCGGTGACCTGCGAGGCTTTGCCCTGTACTCGTGGATCGTTCCAGACGCGCTGCGCCTGCCGTTTCATCTGCTCGTACCGCTCGCGGCCGGCTCGGGTGCCCAGCACGTAACCAACCGCTCCGCCCGCCAGCATCGACAGCTTGCCCATGTCATCTCCTTCGTCGAGTTCTTCCCGGTTATCGGCCTACGCCAGATGGCGGAGGTGGCGGGATTTGAACCCGCGAGAGGGGATTACCCTCAACCCGCTTAGCAGGCGGGCGCCATAAACCGGGCTAGGCGACACCTCCATATCGCCGTCACGGCGACGCCACACCTTATCTGGCAGCCGAACACCGACTCCAATCGCCGCAGCAGCGAAACGTCTCAGCTGGCGGCCTGGCGGAGGCGACGGTAACCGTACGCCGCGTTGAGCCGCTCGTGCATCTCTCGCTGAGCCTCCACCGAGCGCGCTCCCAGCAGCATGACCGGCACCGTGGAGGTGCGGCTGTCGGAGAGCTGGACGACGATCGCTCGACCATCAGGAACCTCGCGGGTGTCCACCGACTCAACTCTCGACCAGTCCGCCGCTGCTACTCCACCGCCTCGCAGATGCCGGAGCCGGTAGCCAGCGGATGACAGCTCAAGCACTCGAGGTGGGTGGAGCATCAACACGCCGAGTACGGCGATCGCTCCGACTGTCAGCAGGCCGCAGATCCTGGCCGCCGTCGAGTCCGCACCCCAGGAGAGGCGTGCGCTGGCCACCACGAGAACCAACCAGATCACGCCGAGCCCCATGGCCAGAAGTCCAGCGATACGGAGCACAAAGACCCGGGACCAGCGGTACGTCGACACACCTGCAGGCGTCGTAGTCATGTCCCTCCGTTCGTCGCGGACTTGTACCGAAGAAGTGCCTACAGCGGAGGAGGCGGGATTCGAACCCGCGGCTGACATCTCTGCCAGCGACCGCTTTCAAGGCGGTTCCGATAGGCCACTCCGGCACCCCTCCGTGAACGCGCACAGCGCTTCCCTCGGGGGATTGTCCCATCGCCTCCCCCGACAGCCCTGCACATCTTGAAGGCAGGACACCGCAAACGCAAGACAGCCGGGTCGGGATTGACCCAACCACCACCTGCCATTGCGCGGGGCAAGGATGGAGGAGCAATGCACGCGCCTCGACCGTTCCCATCGTCACAGCTGCCGGTCCTGCCGTACGACGCCCTGGTGCTGGCGGGTGGAACCGCCAAACGACTTGGTGGCATCGACAAGCCCGGCCTCGAGATCGGTGGCCGAACGCTGCTCGAGCGCGCGCTGGCCGCCGTCTCGCTCGCCTCCAGGCGGGTTGTCGTGGGCCCGCAGCAGACGGCTGACTTGCCCGACGGCGTCATCGCCGTGTGCGAGGAGCCGCCGCTGGGTGGACCGGTCGCCGGTGTCGAAGCCGGCTTGGCGTTGGTCACCGCCGAGGCCGTCGCAGTGTTGGCTTGTGACATGCCACTGGTTACCGCCGCGCTGATGCATCAGCTCGCCGCTCGGCTGTCGACAGCAGATCCTCGCGATGACGGCGTACTGGCGCTGGACGAGAACGGTCGTCGACAACCGCTGGCTGCGGTCTATCGCACCGCGGCTCTTCGGCAAGCAGTCGCCGCACTGGCGTCGACGCGCGGCGCCGCGGTCCGTGACCTGTTGACGGGCCTGCACCTCGTCGAGGCAGCTACTCCTGCGGGCAGCACACTCGACTGTGACACATGGGACAGCGTGGCCGCGTTCCGCACAGGACTGGAGAACCGATGACCCTGCCGCAATGGTCGAGTGAGCTCAGTCGGGCGCTTGACGTGGATCTCGACGTCGACATCAAGACCGTCCTTGATCTGGCGCGCGACGCAGCTCACCAAGTCGAACGGCCGGCGGCGCCGCTAACGACCTTTTTGGTCGGGTACGCCGCCGGCCTGCGCGGCGGAACTCCGGCAGACATCGCCGCTTGCGTCGCGACCGCCAGTCAGCTCGCCGGCCAGTACGCCGCCGACGCACCCGTGCCTGACTGAGTTGTCTCAAGCGGGCCTTGCCAGCGGTCGTCTCCACCCGGCTAGCCTGCGCTTGTGCGAGCCGTGATGTGCAAGGGAGCCGGCGGGCCGGCTGTGCTGGAGGTCCGTGACCTGCCGGATCCCGAGCCGTCTCCGGACGAGGTGCTGATCGCCATCACCGCCTCAGCTGTTAACCGTGCAGACCTGATGCAGCGGCGCGGTGCCTATCCCCCACCGCCGGGCGCGTCCGAGGTGCTCGGGCTGGAGTGCGCGGGCACCGTCGAGGCGGTGGGCGCGGACGTCGCGCGTTGGCGCCCGGGCGACCAAGTGTGCGCGCTCCTCACCGGCGGCGGCTACGCGGAACGAGTGGCTGTTCCGGCCGGCCAGGTGCTCCCGGTGCCCGCCGGTCTCGACGTCGCGCAAGCCGCTGCCTTGCCCGAGGTGGTGGCGACCGTGTGGTCGAACGTGTTCATGACTGCGGCCCTGCAGCCCGGCGAGCTGCTGTTGGTGCACGGCGGCTCCAGCGGCATCGGCACGATGGCGATCCAGCTTGCCAGCGCTCTCGGTGCCCGAGTTGCTTGCACGGTCGGTACTGCCGACAAGGCCGAGGCTTGCCGAGACCTCGGAGCCGACGTGGCGATCAACTACCGCGACGAGGACTTCGTGGGGGAGGTACGCCGGTTCGCCCCGGCCGGCGCCGACGTCATCCTCGACAACATGGGAGCGGCGTACCTCCCTCGTAACGTCGACGTGCTGGCCGTCGAAGGACGGCTGGTGGTCATCGGGCTGCAGGGTGGGGCGACGGGCCAGCTGGATCTGCGCAAGCTGCTGGGCAAACGGGGCGCCGTCATCGCGACGGCGTTGCGGTCCCGGCCACCAGCGGAGAAAGCGGCGATCGTGGCCAGCGTGGAGGAGAACGTCTGGCCATTGCTGGCCGACGGAGTCGTCCGGCCGATCGTGCACGCGACGCTCCCGCTTGACGACGTACGAACAGCCCACGAGCTGGTCGAGAGCAGCGCTCACATCGGCAAGGTGGTGCTCACCACGTAACCTGAGCTCATGACCACCCCCGCCGCCGGTCAGCCCGGCGAGAACTCCCCAGCGCTCGTCGTGGGACCGGACGGGCAGCCCGTTGCCACCGACCAAGACGGCGACCGGTCAATCACCGACCTGGTCGAGCAGCCGGCCAAGGTTATGCGGATCGGCAGCATGATCCGGCAACTGCTCGAGGAAGTGAAGTCAGCGCCGCTCGACGAGGCAAGCCGCTCCCGGCTTCGGGAGATCTACCAGGCTTCCATCAAAGAGCTCGAGCAAGGCTTGGCTCCCGAACTCGTCGACGAGCTCGAACGACTCAGCCTCCCATTCAGCGACCAGACCCCCAGCGAGGCCGAGCTCCGCATCGCGCAGGCCCAGCTCGTCGGATGGCTCGAGGGGCTGTTCCACGGCATCCAGACCGTGATCTATGCCCAGCAGATGGCGGCCCGCGCGCAACTTGAGCAGATGCGCAAAGCGTTGCCCCCCGGGGCTATGCCCGGCTATGGCGAAGGTCCCGCCGCTTCAGGCGACCAGTCCACCTCCTCCGACAACGGTATGTATCTGTAGCGTCGGGGTCGCCATCGGTGGTGCATGGTGGCAGTAAACACGGTACGTCACCGTGGGTGCCTGACAACTCACTCAGTGTGATTAAGCGGCGAATCCCAGTCCAAACGGCGTGTGGCGCCGAATACCCGGTGTGAGCGGCCGGGCCGAGTTTCCGTGACAGCCAGGGCCCCGCATGCCCAAAGCCGATCGAAGCTCGGAGCCACCGCCGGCCTGCTCTCCGCTGCTGGCGGAGTGGGGGCGTCAAGTGTCGTCGGCGTGCTCGTCGGTGGCGCACCGACCGCCATCACCGCGGTCGGCTCCCGCGTCGTCGACGCCACTCCTGGCGGTCTCAAAGATTGGGCGGTCCGCACCCTCGGAACCTACGACAAACCCGTTCTTCTCTTGGGCGTCTACACCATCTTGGCCGTCATCGCCTGTCTGATCGGCATCTGCGCCTGGTACAGCCGCCCGCTCGCGTTGGCCCTGACGGTGCTGCTGGGGCTCGTTGGGGTGGTCGCGGCGTACGCCGACCCGACCAAGGTCGTCGGTGCGTCCGGCCGGCTGGCTCCGGCTCTCACCGCTCTTGTCGTGAGCGTGGCCCTGCTCGGGTGGTTCAGCCGCGGGTGGGATCGTGTCGCAGCAAGCGATCCACGCGCTGTCGCCCGATCGGCACCGCGAGCACTCGACCAGCCCACCGATGACCTGCCTGGCTCCACCGCTGTTGCTCCGGATGGCTTCGACAGGCGCGCCTTCCTCGCAGCAGCAGTCGTGAGCGGTGCCGTTGCCACCACCGGCCTCGTGGCGTCTCAGATAGGTGCGTCACCAGCGGCCAAGTCCCGCGCCGCGCTGCGCCTGCCTCGCCCGACCAGCCCGGCACCTCCGCTGACGGCAAGCAACACGTTGCACGTTGGCGGCCTCACGCCGTACATCACCGACAGCGCGAACTTCTACCGCGTCGACACCGCGCTTTCGGTACCGCAGGTAGCGCCGAGCGACTGGAGCCTGCGCATCCACGGACTCGTCGACAACGAGTTGACCCTGAGCTTTCAGGATCTCGTCAACATGCCGCTCGTCGAGCGCGTCGTCACCTTGACGTGCGTCTCCAACGAGGTCGGCGGCAATCTGGCCGGAAACGCGCGGTGGCTGGGCGTCAAGGTCTCCGATCTCCTCAAGCGGGTGGGCGTCTCGCCGGACGCCGACGCAGTGAAGTCCACCTCGGTCGACGGATTCACCGTCGGCACACCGCTCGCAGCATTGACCGACGGCCGAGACGCCATGATCGCCATCGGAATGAACGGCAAGCCGTTGCCGATCGACCACGGGTTCCCTGCCCGGATGGTCGTCCCTGGTCTCTATGGCTACGTGTCGGCGACCAAGGGGATCGTCGACATGGAGGTCACGAAGTTCGCTGACTTCACTGCCTATTGGAGCGACCGTGGATGGGCTCAGCAGGCTCCGATCAAGACCGCCAGCCGGATCGACGTACCGTCCCCGTTCGCGCAGGTCAAGGCCGGCAAAGTTGCCGTTGCCGGAGTCGCCTGGGCCCAAGACACCGGTATCTCCGCCGTAGAGGTCCGCGTCGACGGCGGGTCCTGGCACCGCGCTCGGCTGGCACAGGAACACTCGATCGACGCCTGGCGGCAGTGGGTGTACGAGTGGAACGCCACCGTGGGCCCCCATGAGCTGCAGGTGCGGGCGACCGACAAGTCCGGCTACACCCAGACGTCCCGGCGTGTCCCTCCTCGGCCCAATGGGGCCACCGGTTGGCACACCACGAACGTGACGGTCGCCTGACCGTGAACAGCAAACACCGCATGCCTCTCAAGGAAAGCAAGACCCTCCAAAGAGGAATCTCATGACCGCGCAAGTCGTCCGACCCGCCCTCTTCGGGCCTCTTCGGCTGTCAGCGTTCGTTGGTCATGGCAAGGTTGTTGTCGTGCGTCCACCCGCCGCGGCCGATGAGCTCGCCGCCGTCTTATCGAGGATCGCCGCCGGGGATGCGTCGGCTCTTGCAGCGCTGTACGACGCCACGGCAAGCAAGGTCTTCGGCATCGTGGTCCACGTGCTGCGAGATCACGCGCAGGCCGAAGAAGTCACTCAAGAGGTGTACGTGGAGGCGTGGCGGGCAGCGCCGCGGTTCGATCCTGCGCTTGGGTCTTCAACGGCCTGGCTGAACACGATCGCTCACCGAAAAGCCGTCGATAGAGTGCGCTCGGCGGAACGCCGGATGGCACGAGAACGGCGAGACGCCAACTCGTCCCCAGGTGGTGTCATGCCCGACACCGCAGAACTGGTGGTGAATGCAGACGAAGAACGTCGAGTACGCGAAGCGCTCTCCGGCCTCACCGAAGCTCAAGGTACCGCGCTGCGGCTCGCCTACTACGAGGGGCGCTCCTACCGCGAGGTGGCCGAGTACCTCGAAGAGCCGATAGGCACCGTCAAAACCCGCATCCGCGACGCGCTGCGACGACTGCGCACTCAGCTCGAGGAGGCGCCACAGTGACCGACCACGAGCAGATCTACCCATACGTCGTGAACGGGCTGTCTTCGAACGAGGCGGGCGAGGTCGACAAGCACCTTGCGACCTGCTCGGCCTGCGCCGATGAGCTCAGCGATCTGCTGACGGTGACCGCTGAGCTGTCGTCCGCGGTCGCGGTCAGTCCACCGGCAAGGATGCGGAGCACGGTCCTGGCTGCCATCCAAGGCGTGCCTCAGGTTCCCTCGCGTTCCTCCAGCGCTCGTCTTTCGGTCGTTGGTGCGCCCGCCCGGGCTATTCCCACGTCGGCGAAATCGACGGCGCCGGACGTCGTGCCGCTGCCGCGCCGCGGCATACCCGCCCGCGCTCCAGCTCTGCTGGTCGCAGCGGCAGTCATCGCAGCGTTGGCGTTCGGCGGCTGGGCGTGGCACGAGAGCCAAGTCGCGCATACCGCTGCTTCCAAAGCGGCCGCACAAACCGTGGCGCTGACCCACCTTCTCAGCAGCCCCGACGTGAAAACGGCCAGCGGCCCCGTCGCCTCCTCGGGTGGCAGCGCCACTCTGGTGCTGTCGCGAAGCCGGCACGAGGCCGTGCTGGTAGCAAGCGGCCTGCCCGTTCTGCCCGACGGGAAGGTCTATGAAGCTTGGGTAGCTGTCGGCAAGCCTCGCCCAGCGGGGACCTTCACCCCTGAGCAGGCGACGAACCCGGTAAGCCTGCCAGCCACCGCGCTGCAGGCGAAGCAGGTCATGATCACCGTCGAGCCCGCTGGCGGCTCTAAGGTGCCGACGACGCAGCCGATCTTCTCGGTGCGAGTGCCGGAATCTGCCTGACCTCCTCGAACCAGCGCGCCAGCTCGATCACCACGCCGTCCTCCGCCAGCGTCCCTGTGACCGCATCTGCGACTGCTTTGACTTCAGGAGGCGCCTGACCCATAGCGACCCCGCGCCCAGCCCACGAAAGCATCTCGACGTCGTTGCGGCCGTCGCCGACGGCGAGGACCTCCGTTCGAGCGACGCCCAGCGTTGCTGCAACGTCTTCGAGCGCCGCTGCCTTCGACACTCCCTCGGGAGCGAGGTCGAGCCATGCGGTCAGACCGACGTAGTAACTGGTGCCATGCAGACCGACGCTTTCGGCAAGCGCGATAAAGTCCTCAGCCGATGACTGGGGATCGCGGATGATCACGCGAGTCACCGGTTGCTCGACCAGCGCCTCCAGCGGTTCGATCCACACCTCCCCAGTGATCTCACCCTCAGGGAAGTGCCGGTTGACTCGGTAACCGCGTCCGATCACCTCGACGGCGATCAGGGCGTCGGGAACTGCCTCGAGTACTGCACGCACAGCAGGGCCGGCCTCGAACGTGCGTGCGGCGACCACACGCGTCGGTGGAAACGTGAAGATCACGGCGCCGTTGCTGGCGACGCAGTACCCCGCGGTCAGGTCGAACATCGAGAGGATGCGGCCGATGCCGTAGACGGACCGGCCGGTGGACAGCACCACGTGTGTTCCGGTGTCGCGCACGGCCCGCACAGCGGCGAGCACCGCCGGCCGAGCCTGCTCTGCGGCGTCGACGAGCGTGCCGTCGATGTCCAAAGCCACCAAGCGTGGCCTCACCCGGCTAGGTCCAGCGTCTTTCGTCCACCGAGGAAGGGCTGGAGCGCGGTTGGGATCTGCACCGAGCCATCGGCCTGCTGATGGTTCTCTAGCAGCGCCACGATGGTGCGTGCCATCGAGCAGGCGGTGCCGTTGAGGGTGGCCACTGGCCGTACGCCGTCACTGAACCGCCCACGAATCCCCAGCCGGCGAGCCTGGAAGTCGGTGCAGTTGGACGCCGACGTTAGCTCGCGGTACCTGCCTTGCGCGGGAATCCATACCTCGCAGTCGAACTTGCGGGCGGCCGACAAGCCGAGGTCACCAGCCGCGACGTCGATGACCCGGAACGGCAGCTCCAGCTCGGTGAACCAGTCCTTCTCCCACTGCACCAGCCGTTCGTGCTCGGCGTACGACTCCTCCACCGTCGTGTACGTGAACAGCTCAACCTTGTCGAACCAGTGCACCCGGAAGATACCTCGGGTGTCCTTGCCGTAAGAGCCGGCCTCCTTGCGAAAGCAGGGGCTGAAACCGGCGTAGCGCAGCGGCAGCGCGTCGGCGTCGAGGATTTCGTCGCTGTGGTACGCCGCCAGCGGAACCTCCGACGTACCGACCAGGTAGAAGTCGTCGTCGGGCAGGTAGTAGACGTCGGCAGCCGCCTGTCCGAGGAACCCGGTTCCCTCCATGGCACGTGGCTTGACCAGCGCCGGCGGGATCATCGGCAGGAATCCGGCGGCCTGGGCCCGGTCCATGGCCATCTGCACCAGCGCCAGCTCGAGCAGCGCGCCCACGCCGGTCAGGTAGTAGAACCGGGCGCCGGAGACCTTGGCCCCGCGCTCGATGTCGAAGACCCGCAGCCGCTTCCCGAGCTCGAGATGATCGAGCGCCTGGAAGCCCTCGGCGCCGAAGTCGCGCGGTTCCCCGACATGCTCCAGCACGACGAAGTCGTCCTCCCCACCGGCTGGTGCCTGCGGCGACGCAAGGTTCGGAAGCTGCCGCATGACCGTCTCGAAATCCGCCTCGGCGGTCGTCTGCGCTGTTTCTGCCGATCTCACCTGCACTGCCAGGTCCCGGGTCTCGTTCAGCAGCTGCTCCTTGTCGGCTCCACGCGCGGAGGCGACCCGTTTGCCCAGGCCTTTCTGCTTCGACCGCAGCTGCTCGTACGCGGCGATCGCCGCCCGGCGCGATTCGTCGGCAGACAAGATCTCGTCGACCAGTTCAGGTGATGCACCGCGACGGCGTTGGGCCTCACGGGCCAGCTCGGGACTCTCCCGCAAGGTCCGCAGATCGATCACCGGCCTAGGGTATCCAGCCGGGCGGCGTGAGAAAGTAGCGACGACAACGATGCCGGTCACCCGCCGGTTCGCATTCCGACGGCAGTGGCGTGCCCCTACTCGAGCAGGCTTGTGACGACTTCCTTGACCCGGCGACGGTGCGCGATCACCGCCACCGGGCTGGGCGTCACCTTCTTGATGCTCCTGTTGCTGGTGGCTGGCCACTATCAGCTGCTCCTGAGGCTCGACACCCGAGTGGTCGACAGCTGGCACGCTGCCGTGACGGGCAGCTGGTGGCACGGCTTCTTCGTCGTCGTTGCGGCGGTCGGCGATCCATGGGTCGTCCGCCTGCTCCTGCTCGGTCTGGCCGTTGTCTGCGCGCTCCGGTCGCACTGGCGCACGGTCATCTGGATCGGCTCCGTCGCGGTACTCACCGGCGTCACCTGGAGCACACTGAAGCAGGTCGTGCAACGGCCTCGGCCCGACTTCCTCCATCAGATCGGCGGGTGGTCGTTCCCCTCCGGCCACGCTACTGAGATCGCCGCCGGCATGGGCGTGTGCCTCGTGCTCACCGCGAGTCAGGTACGCCGACCCGGTTTGCGTCGCTGCTTGCTGGCGGCGGAGCTGCTGGCAGTGGTGCTCGTCGGGTGCGACCGGGTCTTTCTGGGCGTGCACAACCCCAGCGATGTCGTCGGCGGCTGGCTCGTCGGGGCCACCATCGTGTACGCCACGCTCGCCGTCGTGGGTGTTCCGCAGGCCGCACCATGGGTCACGTTGGAACAACCGCCGCGTCCTCCGCCCTTCGAGCGTCAGCTCACCCTTGGCGTCGTCCTCAATCCGATCAAGGTGCCCGACGCCACGGCATTCAAGGCGCGCGTGAGCCGGGCTGCACGCAACGCCGGCTGGGGAGACCCCTTGTGGTTCGAGACCACTGTCGACGATGCGGGGAGCGCCATGGCAAGGGCGGCAGTCGCAGCCGGAGCCGATGTCGTCGCTGCTGCCGGTGGAGACGGAACTGTTCGGGTGGTGTGTGGGGAGATGGCCGGGTCCGGTGTTCCCGTGGGCGTCATCCCCGCCGGCACCGGGAACCTGTTGGCCCGCAACCTCGGCATCCCCTTGGTGCCAGAGCTGGCTGTCGAAACGGTGCTTCGGGGGCGCGACCGCGCAGTCGACATCGTGCGCGTCGAGGGCGACGACCTGCCGGCCACACAGTTCGTCGTCATGGCGGGCCTCGGGCTGGACGCAGCCATCATGGGGGGCGCACCGGACGCATTGAAGAAGCGGCTGGGCTGGCCGGCGTACCTCGTCGTTGCCGCGAAATATCTGCGCTATCCAGCCGTTCGGGTCGAGATCAGCGTTGACGACGCCGAGCCTGTACGCCGCCGCGCCCGAACCGTCGTGATCGGGAACGTCGGCTACCTGCAAGCTGGTATACCTCTGCTTCCGGACGCACGCATCGACGACGGCCTGCTCGACGTCGTGGTGATCGCCCCTCGTCAGGTGCTGGGGTGGTTCGCCCTGACCTGGCGGGTGTTGACACGGCATCCGCGCACCGACGAGCGCCTCGACCGCTTCACGGGACGGTCGGTAGTCGTGCGAGCCGACCATGCCAGCCCGCGCCAGCTCGACGGCGACACCGTCGGAGCCGGCAGCGAGTTGCGTGCCTCGATCGTGGCCGGGCAGTTGCTCGTCAGGGTGCCCACCTGAGCGTGCCGCCGCCAGATGGTCGCGTCGGCAGGAGTGGCGATTAGGCTTCGGCGCGTGCCGTTCTCGAGATCGACACTGACCTTGGTGGTCATCGTCGCCGTAGTGCTGGCAGCGCTGGCCTTGCTGATCGCGGCCGCAGCCTGGCAACGCGCCGGGCGCCGGGTGGCCAGCGGCGGGCCGGTTCGACGGACAACGCCGCAGCGGGACCCCTCGACGCCGATCACCGCCAGCCAGGTCGCAAGCGACCTTGACGCTCTGCAAGCAGCAGTGTCAACCTCGCTCCGGCACCTGGCAGTGGTGCGCTATGACGCGTTCGGCGACATGGGCGGACACCTTTCCTGGTCGATGGCGCTGCTCGACGACGGCGGCGACGGCGTGGTGCTTACCTCGATTCACGGGCGCAGCGACTCTCGGACCTACGCCAAGAACGTCGCCGCATGGACCGCCACCTCGCAGCTCTCCCCCGAAGAAGAAGAAGCCATCAACTTCGCTCGCACGGGCACCAGCTGAGCCGTCACCGACGGCACCCTGCCTGCAGCTGACCTCAGTGCTGCGATCGCCGTTGTCGGAGACGCTAGATTTCGAACCATGAGCGCTCCGCCCCCTGCCAGTGCGCAACCGGGAGCTGACGGCGCCGCGCTCGACCTCGGATATGCCCGGCTCGATGTCGACCGGGAGCAGCGCACAGGGGACCCTGAGGTGATCTACGCCGCCGGCAAGTCACCCCATGTCGTGGTCGAGCTCCTCAAGACGTTGAATGCAGCGCATCCGCACCGCGCGGTGCTGGCGACTCGGTTGACCGCCGAAGCGGCGGACGCCGTACGCGAGCAGTTGCCGGCGGCAGTCGTCGACGACACCGCACGCGCCGCAACTCTCGGTGAACCCCCACCGGCTCGGGGCCGAGTCCTCGTCGTGTCCGCCGGCACCTCGGATGCAGCCGTCGCCGCCGAGGCAGCCCTCACCGCGCGCGTGTTCGGAGCATCGGCGCAACAGATCAGCGACGTCGGCGTTGCCGGACTGCACCGCGTGCTTGCCGTGCGGAGCGAGCTCGACGCAGCCGACTGTCTGGTGGTCGTGGCCGGCATGGAAGGCGCGTTGCCGTCGGTCGTCGGTGGACTCACGGGAGTGCCCTTGGTCGCCGTACCGACCAGTGTCGGATACGGCGCCTCCTTCGGCGGGGTCACGGCCCTGCTCGCCATGCTCAACTCATGCGCACCAGGCGTCGCGGTAGTCAACATCGACAACGGCTTCGGCGCCGGCGTCTTCGCCGCGCGGGTAGCTCGCAACGCGGCCCGTCAACCGCAGTGATCGGCTGGCTCGACACCACCTCCGGGGCGAGTGGCGACATGCTGCTCGGCGCGTTGATCGACGCGGGCGCGAGCGAGACCGAGATCGCGGCCGCCATCTCGGCCGTGGCGCCCGAGCCGATCCAGCTGCGGACCGAGCACGTCCACCGGGCCGGCTTGGCCGCCCGCCATGCGCACATTGAGACTGCCGACTCGAATACGCCGCGCTCCATTTCCGACGTCGACGACCTGCTGCGAGCGGCTTCCCTTGACGAAGCGGTGAAGCAGCACGCGAGCGCAGTCTTTCGGCTGCTGGCGGATGCGGAGGCACGTGTGCACGGCGTCACCGCTGACGCTATCCACTTCCACGAGGTAGGGGCGCTCGACGCCATCGCCGACGTCGTGGGCGTCTGCGCCGGGTTCGAAGCCCTCGCGCTCGACGAGCTGCACTGTGGACCGATCGCGGTGGGCTCCGGTTCGGTGTCGGCCGCGCACGGGCGGCTGAGCGTGCCGGTGCCCGCGGTTGTCGAGCTGCTGCGGGGCGTCGCGACATATGCCGGACCGCTGACCGCAGAGATGTGCACGCCGACGGGGGCGGCGCTGTTGCGGCATTGGGTGACCTCCTGGGGGTCGCAACCCCTGATGAGCGTAGAGCGGGTGGGCACTGGTGCGGGAAGCCGCGACTTTGCCGAGCAGCCGAACGTGCTGCGCCTGCTGAGCGGCACCGGCGGCACTGGCGGCGGTACCGGGGTGGGCGGCAGGGCACTCGTCCTCGAGACCAACGTCGACGACCTCGATCCTCGGATGTGGCCGACCGTGCTCCAGCGCTTGCTGAGTGCTGGGGCGTCCGACGCCTGGCTGACGGCGATCCTGATGAAGAAGGGACGCCCTGCGCACACCCTCGCAGTGCTCACCACAGTTGAAGCAGCCGAGTCGGTGCGCGCGGCGATTTTTTCCGAGACCTCTGCCATCGGGTTGCGGGAGACCACCGTCGGGAAGCTGGCATGCGACCGCACGTTCAGCAACGTGGACATCGGTGGTCACCCGGTGAGCGTCAAGGTGGCCAGCGCAGGTGGCCGCGTGGTCAACGTCCAACCGGAGTACGACGACGTGGCCGCCGCTGCGGTTGCCCTCGGCCGCCCGGTCAAGCAGGTGCTGGCTGAGGCTGTCGCCGCGTCGGCATACCTCTGGAGCGGCTGATCGGGTGGATTGGCATGTGCTGCTGCTGAGCTTCGCCTTGATCTTCCCTGTCGAGCTCCCCGACAAGACCTTCGTCGCAGCGCTGGTGCTGTCGACCCGCTACTCCCCCCTCGGCGTTTGGATAGGCGTCGGCCTCGCGTTTGCCGTGCAGAGTCTGGTCGCTGTCACCGCCGGACGAGTGGTGTTGTTCCTGCCTGAATGGATCGTGCTTCTGGCCAGTACGGTGATGTTCCTCGTGGGTGCGATCCTGTTGTTTCGGTCAGCTCCGTCCGCCGAAGCGGAGGAGAAGATGCAGGAAGCGTCGTTCAGCGCCAAGGCAGCCGACGATCGGCGCGGGCTTCGCGCCGTGGGAGCGTCCTTCCTGGTCATCTTCGCCGCGGAATGGGGCGATCTCTCGCAGATCCTCTCGCTCAACCTCGTCGCCAAGTACGGGTCGCCGGTTTCGGTCTTCCTCGGGTCGTGGATCGCACTGCTGACGGTGTCCGGTCTTGCCGTGGTCGCCGGACGCGTCCTCCTGCGCTATCTGCGCCTATCGCTCCTGCATTACATCGCTGCCGGCGTCTGCCTGCTGTTTGCCGCCGCCGGTGGCTACGCTGTCGTGACCGCCTGAGTCTGAGACGGCCGGGCGGCCTCGGCGTTAGGCTCCAAGCCATGACGCGCAGGCACAGTGTCGACAGCGAAGTGGGGCAGCTCCGTACGGTGTTGCTGCACCGTCCGGGTGACGAGCTGAAACGGCTGACACCGCGAAACAACGACAGCTTGCTATTCGACGGCATCCCATGGGTCGGGCGCGCGCAGGACGAGCACGACGCGTTCGCCCAGGCACTCCGGGACCGCGACGTCGAGGTCTTGTATCTCACCGATTTGCTCACCGAGGCGCTCGCCGATCCCGCCGCACGGGGGCTCGCGATCGAGCAGGCGACAGCAAGCCTGCGGATGGGTGACACGCTGCGCACCTATCTGCGCAAGTGGCTGGCGGCACTTGCGCCAGCGGAGCTCACCAGCGCGTTGACCGCCGGCATCCGCAACGACGAGGTGCAGGGCGGCTTCGGGCTGGTCACCAAGCTGCTCGACCCGCACGACTTCGTGCTCAACCCCTTGCCCAACCTGCTGTTCACGCGCGACTCCTCGGTATGGGTCAAGGACCGGGTCACGGTCACCAGCCTGGCGATGCCTGCGCGCGCGCGGGAGACCCAGCTCACCGAGCTGATCTACACCTATCACCCTCGGTTCGCGGGAGTGGATCAGATCCACGGATGGAACCACGAACACGTCGAGGGCGGCGACATACTGCTGCTGGCGCCTCACGTGTTCGCGCTCGGAGTGGGCGAGCGATCAACTCCGGCCGGCGTCGAGCGCTTCGCCCGACAGGCCCTCACCGCAGGCTTGGCGACCGCCGTGCTCGCCGTACCGATCGCGCAGGAGAGAGCGACCATGCACCTGGACACGGTGTGCACGATGGTCGACGTCGACGCCATCGTCATGTACCCCAACGTTGCCGACACGCTGCAGGCGTACGCCGTCACGTGCGTCGACCCCTGCGCCGACGGTGAGGGGCCGGCTGAGCTGCACGTCGCCGAGCCGGAGCCGTTCCTGGTGGCTGCCGCCAAGGCAATGGGCATCGACACGCTGCGCCAGATCGACACCGGCCTCGACCCGGTCACAGCCGAGCGGGAGCAGTGGGACGACGGCAACAACACGCTCGCAGTGGCGCCTCGGGTGGCAGTGGCGTATGAGCGCAACGTAGAGACCAATGAGCGGCTCGCCGAGGCGGGCATCGAGGTGATCGCCATCTCCGGATCAGAACTCGGGTCGGGCCGAGGAGGGCCGCGGTGCATGTCCTGCCCTATCGACCGGGATCCAATCTGACGCAGCGGCTCCCCGATCTCGCTGGGCCGATCTCGCGCTGATTGGACTATCACCCGACTACCGCCTGACAACTCGGCCCAGCGCCTGACGACTCGGCTGGTCAGAAAGGTGTTGGCAAAGAGAGACCCGGCCGTTACTGACGGGGGATACAGCAACGACCGGGTTGAAAGCACCCTAAGGCGACTCCGTACCCCGCTGCAAGTCGCCGCGGCCACCGTTACCGCTGGTCAGCGAATGGTGACAAAGTGCTACGGAACGGAACGGGGTCTCGCCGGGATCAACAGTCAGCCGGCGCCAGCGAGCTGCTTGAGAGCGCGCGCGGGTTGGTCGGTGATCAGCGCGTCGACGGCAAGCGCCGAGCAGAGCTCGAAGTCGGCCTGACCGTTCACCGTCCACACATGTACGGCGTGCCCAGCGGCGTGTGCGCGGTCGACGTACCCCGGATGCGCTCGCACGATCTCGATCGACGGTCCCGCCGCAGTCGCCCCCGATGGCAGCGTCCCGTCTCGGTAGAGCACAGGCACTCGATCCATCAGATAGACCATCTCCAGGGCCGGCGCCAGATCGAGGCAGCGGCGCAGGCTGAGCCAGGAGAAGCTCATCACCCGGACCGGAGACCGGGTGCCGTTGCGCGGTCGGGCCCAACCGTAGTGCTGCAACAATTCGATCAACCGGCGCTCCACCAGGCCCGCATATCGCGTTGGGTGCTTTGTCTCGACGGCAACCTCGACTGGCTTACCCCAGTCCCGGACCGTGTCCAGCAGGTCGCGCAGGGTCAAAACGGCGCCACGGGGATCTTCGTCGGCCTCGTCGTCACGATCGATCCAGGGCCGCTTCCAAGACGCCCAGTCAAGCTGTTGGAGCTGGTGCAGCCGCAACGTCGAGACAGCTCCCGACCCATTGCTGGTGCGGTCGATGCGCCGGTCGTGTACGCAGACGAGGTGCCCGTCAGCGGTGAGCCGAACATCGCATTCCAGCGCTTCGGCGCCGTCGGCCAACGCCTGTTGGTATGCCGCAAGCGTGTGCTCCGCCCGGGTGAAGCTCGCGCCGCGATGGGCAACTATCTGTGGGCGGCGGCGCGGTTGCCAGCGATGAGCGGGCAGTCGTTGACGGGGCGCCGCCCATTGGTCGAACCGAGGCACCCGTAGCTTCGCCACGGCCATATCGTGACACGCCTCTTTCTAGCCCAGGTGAATGCGGGATAAACACTGGCCGAGAGCGAGCTGTCTTCTCGGTGGGCTACCAGCCTTGGTAGCTCCCGGCGGCAGGCGGGGCCGATGGAGCCGGCGCCTGCGTGGTCGGCGCTTGGGCGGCGCGGCCGCCCCGGACTGCAAGCATGCCCAGAACGAGGCCGATCGCCAGCACTGCGAAACCCGTGCCGATGACCAGGCTGGCGTTGACTCCCCGCTGTCCAGAGGTGGCCTGGTCGACAGCGTCGCCCACACCGCTGGCGAGGTAAAGACCCATGACGGCGACAACGACGCCTAGCACCGCCAGCACGAGGCCGGTGTTGTCCAGCAGCCCGCCCGTCGTCTCCCCGTTGACCCTGCGCATGAGCCACAGCGCCAGTGCGATCAGGGCGACGACACCGGCCACGATGAGCCACGTCGTGTCCAGGCGGTCGTTGGAGCGCGCGTCACCGACACTGACGGCTCGCCCGTCGACGAAGTTCTGAAAGATTCCCCGGCGGGCCGTGAACTCCCACAGCGCGTAGCCGATTGCCAGCACGGCGGCCACGGCTAGCGCGATGGTTGTGATGAGCCTCCCCGCACTTCGCGGCGAGGCCGCGCTGCTGGCGCTGCCCGGTGGTGTCCCGGCCGGCTGAGGATAGGGCGGTCGGGCGCCGTACGGGACAGGCTCGCCGTAGGCCCGTGGGGGCGTCGGGGCGTAAGGCCCCGGCGGTGGCCCCCGGTAACCGCTTTGCGTCGGGCCAGTGACGGCGCCGGGGGGTGAGCCGACGAAGCTCCCAGCAGCCGGCTGGTAGCCACCCGGCGGAGCGGCGTAATCAGCAGGCGGTTGCATCGGAGGAGCGCTAGCGCCGCCACGGGCGGACTGGACAGGGAGCCCGCAGCGTGCACAGGCGGTGACGCCCGGTGAGTTCTGCAAGCCACAACGAGGACATTGCATGACGACCTCATCTCCAGCTCGAACCGCTGCGTCATGGCGAGCGTACCCAACGGGATCGCCGCTCAGCGGCGGTGTCGCTACTTCAGCAGGCGCGAAAGCCGCCGGTCGGCGAGCGGCTTGCCACCGGTCTGACACGTCGGGCAGTACTGGAGCGCGGAGTCCGCGAACGACACTTCACGGACAGTGTCGCCGCAGACCGGACACGGTTCGCCGGCTCGCCCGTGCACTCGCAAGCCTGACTTCTTTTCCTTCTTCAGCTCAGCCGCGGCCAAGCCGTCGGACCGCTCGATGGCTTCGCGCAACGTCGTCTCGATCGCGCCGTAGAGCCGCTGGACGTCGTCTGCGGGCATGGCGGCAGGCTTGAAGGGCGACATCTTCGCCGCGTGCAGGATCTCGTCGGAGTAGGCGTTGCCGATTCCGGCGATCACCGCTTGGTCGCGCAGCACCCCCTTGACTTGTGCGCGCCCGGCCTGCTGCAGGATGCCGGTGAATCTCTCCACGGTGAACTCGTCGCCGAGTGGGTCTGGTCCGAGTCGGGCAATTCCTGGTACGTCGGCGGGTGTCCTGACGACGTACAGAGCGAGCCGTTTCTGCGTCCCCGCCTCGGTAAGGTCAAGGCCGGAGTCGTCGTCAAGCACCAGGCGGGCGGCGAGTGGGCTCTTGCCTGGCCGCGGCGGGACGGCCGGCACCTCCTCACGCCACCGGATCCAACCGCCGCGCGCGAGGTGGACGATGAGGTGCAGATCGTCGACGCGCAGGTCGAGGAACTTGCCATGGCGCTCGACTCCGGTGAGGAAGAGCCCCGCCAGCGCCGAGGGGGGCGGGTCGAACGTCTTCAGTGCCGAGAAGGCGACGATGTCCAGGCGTGCCACCGCGCGTCCGGCCAGCCGGGTGGCCAGATCGGCTGCAAGTGCTTGCACTTCAGGCAGTTCGGGCACCCGTCCAGTCTGCCGGTGAGAGTCCTGCGGCGCGAGCGCCATTGCGGCGCACGGCCCCTTGCCCTCGCTCAGCGACTGCCGAACCGCGCTGCCGGCATCCGCAACGCCGACGGAAGCGGCGCCGACATGAGTCGTGGCAGTTCCCGCAGGTAGCGCTCCCTGCTGATTTCCACCACGCCAAGGGAGCGGAGATGAGAGGTCGCCCACTGCACGTCGACAAGCCGGCACCGATCACCGTCGCTGAGGATCTCCACCAGCCGCAAGAGGGCCACCTTCGAGGCGTCGGTCACCCGGTGGAACATCGACTCACCCGCGAACAGCCCGCCCATCGCGACGCCGTACAGCCCGCCGACAAGCTCGCCGGTCCGCCACACCTCCACCGAGTGCGCCCACCCCAGGTTGTGCAGCTCTTGGTACGCCGCCCTGATCGAAGGATCTATCCAACCGCCGGGCCGCGACGGGTCCGCGCACCCTTCGACCACACGGGCGAACGCCTGGTCGACGGTCGTGCCGAAACCACGGGCCGACCTGCGCAGTGATCTGGAGACGTGCATGCGCTGTGGATCCAACACGCCACGCTCGGCTGGACACCACCAACCAAGGCCGAGCGCCTCGAGCGGCATGGGGAAAATGCCTTGGCGGTAGGCACTCAACAACGTGCCGGGCGCAAGGTCGGCGCCGACCGCGACCAAGTCGTCGCCGGCCTCCAGCGGGTCTGGAAAGACCCAAGGAGTGGCTGGCGGCTCGATGGGCACTGCAGAAGACGACCTTTCGACTCAGCGGTGACCGAGGCTGGCAGTCCCCGGCGGTACGTCAGCCGACCTGGCTTCCCCTGCTGCGTACGCTAGGACAGTCAATCCAATGCAGCCGAGGAGTCCATGATGGGCGCAGGAAGTGTGCTGGGGAAGCTCGTCGGTTCTTCGGCGACCAAGCGGGCACCGGGCCTGACGGCTGGCTTTGTCCGGCAGGCGTTCGATCGTGCGGTCGACGGACTCGGGCCGCTTCCAGGCGCTGCCAAGGCAGCTGATGCGAAGCTTGCTGACTCCGGCGGCAACGTGGACAAGGCGATCGGCAAGCTGATCGACTCGCATGTCCGACTTGCCGGCGCACAGGGCTTCGTCACCAATCTCGGCGGTTTGGCCACCATGGCCATGACCATTCCGGCCAGCATTTCCGGCTTGGCGCTGGTGCAGTGCCACCTGGTTGCAGGCATCGCCCATCTGCGCGGCTACCAGCTCAGTGACCCGCGCGTGCGCAACGCCGTACTTGCCTGCATCCTCGGTGACGATGCGGTCAAGGCGCTGGTCACGGAGCATCGGCTTCCTGGCCCGCCGATGGTGCTCGCCACCGCGCCGCAACATGACCCTGAGCTCGACTCTCGTATTGCTGCTGAGGTCGCCACAGAACTCATCACGCAGGTCGCAGGCAAGCGGACCATGGGCGTCATCAGTCGCCGCGTGCCGGTGGTTGGTGGCGGAGTCGGCGCCATCACCGACGGCTACAGCACCTACCGGATCGGCAAGTACGCCGCCCGCGAGCTCCGTCAGCGCCCCCGCGCCTGAGCGCCCGCGCCGGTTCGAGGGAGCTGAGGGCGGGGACTCGAAGGGCCGTAAAAGAGCGAAGCGAAAGCCCGAGAGCCACGCCCGCGGCGACCGGCCACAACGGAAGAGCTCAGGCCCCGAGTGCCGTGGCAACGCGCGAGGCGGGGGCCTTGCCGATCCGCTCCGCCATCCAGGCCGTCGTCTCGACCATCGCCGCCAAATCGACGCCGGTCTGCACACCCATGCCATGCAGCTGCCACACCAGGTCCTCGGTGGCGAGGTTGCCGGTGGCGCTCTCAGCGTAGGGACAGCCACCGAGTCCGCCAGCCGAGGCGTCGATCACCGTCACGCCGCAGCGCATCGCCGTGAGCGCGTTGGACAACGCCTGGCCGTAGGTGTCGTGGAAGTGCACGGCCACCTGCTGCACAGCCACCCCTGCGCTGGTCAGCTCGCTCAGCAACCGCTCGACGTGCCCAGGGGTGGCTACGCCGATGGTGTCGCCAAGCGACAACTCCTGACAGCCGAGGTCCACGATCCGCCGCGCTGCCCCGACCACCTGCGGAACGGGTACGTCGCCCTCCCACGGGTCGCCGAAGCACATCGAGAGGTAGCCCCGTACCCGCAGTCCGGCGTCGAGCGCTCGGCGCACGACCGGCTCGAACATCGCGTACTGCTCGTCGAGGCCCCGGTTGAGGTTGCGGCGCGCGAAGGTCTCTGTCGCGCTTGCGAAGATCGCGATCTCGCGAACCCCTGCTGCGAGGGCGCGGTCGAGGCCCCGCTCGTTCGGCACCAGGACCGGCATCCGTTCAGCGGCGTCGAGGTCAAGCTGCGCCAGCAGATCCTCGGCGTCGGCCAGCTGCGGCACCCAGCGCGGTGAGACGAAGCTGGCGACCTCGACGGCGGACAATCCGGTCGCCAGGAGTCGGCGTACGAACTCCGCCTTCACCTCAACGGGCAGCACAGCCGACTCGTTTTGGAGGCCGTCGCGGGGGCCGACCTCGTAGACCGTCACCCGCTCGGGGAGCCCAGTCGCCGGTTCGACCTGCGGCGCGCGCATCACGACCCGGACCCCGGCTCGACCAGAAACAGTCGTTCGCCCAGGTCGACGGAGGTGCCGGCCACCGCTTCCACGCCGGTCACCACCCCGTCGAACGGCGCCTTGAGCACCAGCTCCATCTTCATCGCCTCCAGCACACCGAGCGCAACGCCGGCCTCGACCCGCTCCCCCACCGACGCGCTCACGGACAGCACCGTGCCCGGCATCGGTGCGGTGACGGCGCCGTCGCTGGTGACGGCCCGCGACCCGGGACCGAAGGCGTCAGGTCGGTCGAAGACGTAGCTCTGACCTCGATGAGCGACCTGCACGTCGTGCGGCCCGATCAGCACAAGCCCTGCCTGCACCTCTCCGTCGACCTCCAGCCGTAACCAGCTGTCCGCGCTGGAAATGGGCCGGACCGTGACCGAATCGTCAGCGCAGTTGATCAAGCCGGTTGTGACGTCGACGTGCAACACCCGCCGATCGTTCGGATCGGCTGCGTCGATGAGCTCGAGGGGTACGGCGGCTGCCGGTGCGGCGAGCCGCCAGCCGTCTGCAATCGCGAATGGATGCCGGGCACCCGCAGCCGCAGCGGACGCCGGGCTAGCTGTTGGCCCGGCATCTTCGACTGGAGCCACACCATGGAACCGTGAGGGGGTCGCTGCCGGTCGGCTGGTGAGCGCCCATGCGGCGAGGCACCACGCGGCGAGCGGGGTACGCCGTTTGAAGTGCTCGGGATGAGTGTCGAGCCACGACGTATCGATCTCGGCCCGCTGGAACTCCGGCGCCGCAGCCAGCTCGCGCAGATAGCCGAGGTTGGTGGTGAGTCCGAGAATGGCTGTGTCATCGAGAGCGTTGACCAAAGCCCGCCGGGCTGCCTCGCGGGTCGTGCCAGACGCGATGATCTTTCCCAGCAGAGGGTCGTAGTAGGTGCTGACCTGTTGACCGGACTCGAGCGCGGCGTCGACCCGCGCCGTGCTGGGCCAGGCGACTTCGGCAGCCACACCTGCCTGCGGCAGGAAACCGGCGTACGGGTCCTCGGCATATACGCGCGCCTCGATGGCGTGCCCCGTGCTCACGACCTCCGCCTGGGTGAACGGAAGGCGCTCGCCTTGGGCGAGCCCGAACTGCAGCTGGACGAGGTCGATGCCGGTGATCGCCTCGGTCACCGGGTGCTCCACCTGCAGCCGGGTGTTCATCTCCAGGAAGTAGGCGTCCTCCCCGGCGACGAGGAACTCCACGGTGCCGGCGTTGACGTATCCCACTTCGCGGGCCAAGGCGACGGCGGCCCGGGTCACGGTCTTCCGGACGGTCCCGGGAACCGTGCTCGCCGGAGCCTCCTCGATCACCTTCTGGTGCCGACGCTGCACCGAGCAGTCCCGCTCGAACAGGTGAACGACGCCACCGTGCTCGTCGGCGACCACCTGCACCTCGATGTGCCGGCCGTGCTCGATGAACCGCTCGAACAGCACCGTGTCGTCGCCGAAGGCGGCAGCCGCCTCACGCCGCGCCGCGGCGATGGCCGCGGGCAGATCCGCTGGCCGGCGTACGACCCGCATGCCCTTGCCGCCACCTCCGGCCACCGCCTTGACGAGCACCGGAAGCCCTAGCTCGTCGACGATCGCAGCCGGCTGATCGGCGGTGCTTTGGGTGGACGGGACGACCGGGACGCCGGCGGCGATCGCGATCTCGCGAGCGTGGTCCTTCCGGCCCATGGCGTCCATCACTGCCGCCGGCGGGCCGATGAAGGTGAGCCCGGCGTCGGTGACGGCGCGCGCGAAGGCTGCCCGCTCGGACAGGAAGCCGTACCCGGGGTGGACGGCGTCGGCACCGGCTCGGTCGGCGGCCGCCAGCAGAGCCGGGATGTTGAGGTAGGAGTCCGCGGCTGGAGGTGGGCCGAGCCGCAGCGCGGTGTCTGCTGCTCGAACGTGCGGAGCGCTGCGGTCGACATCGCTGTAGACAGCCACGGTGTGCAGCCCGGCCGCTGTTGCGGCCCGGATCACCCGAAGCGCGATCTCACCCCGATTGGCCACCAGCACAGTGCCGAAGCGCGTCACGGGTGCCCCTGCAAACTGGATGACTCAAGGATGAGATTTGCAAGCGGCATGGCCTGAGTCACATCCGGAAGATTCCGTAGCGCGGCGCTGGAATCGGGGCGTTCGCGGCAATGGCGAGACCCATGCCGAGCACGCGACGCGTGTCGACCGGGTCGATGATGCCGTCGTCCCACAGCCGGGCCGTGGAGTAGTAGGCCGAGCCCTGCGCCTCGTACTGCTCGCGGATCGGTGCCCTGAACTCCTCCTCCTCGGCGCCCGACCAATCCTCCCCTCGGGCCTCGAGCCCGTCTCGGCGTACGGTCGCCAGCACCGAGGCCGCTTGTTCGCCGCCCATCACCGAGATCCGCGCGTTAGGCCACATCCACAAGAATCGCGGGTCGTACGCCCGGCCGGACATCCCGTAGTTCCCCGCCCCGAACGATCCGCCGATCACCACGGTGAACTTCGGTACGACGGAGCAGGCGACGGCAGTGACGAGCTTCGCGCCGTCTTTGGCGATACCGCCGGCTTCGTACTGCCTGCCCACCATGAAGCCGGTGATGTTCTGCAGGAACACCAGCGGCACACCGCGGGCGTTGCACAACTCGATGAAGTGCGCCCCCTTGAGGCTCGACTCGCTGAACAGAATGCCGTTGTTTGCCACCACGCCGACCGGGTAGCCCCAGATGCGCGCGAAACCGCACACGAGCGTCTCGCCGTACAGCGCCTTGAACTCGTGCAGTCGTGACCCGTCGACGATGCGGCGGATCACCTCACGCACGTCGTACGGCGTCTTGGTGTCCGCCGGCACGACGTCGTACAGCGTCTCCGGGCCCTCGGCCGGCTCCTCTGAGTCGGTCGCCACCAACGACTCCGTCGTACGCCGCTCCACCGTGCTCACGATCGAGCGAACGATGGCCAGCGCCTCGGCGTCGTCGCTGGCGAGGTGGTCGGCGACGCCCGACGTGCGAGCATGCACATCCCCGCCGCCGAGATCTTCTGCGGTCACCACCTCGCCGGTCGCGGCCTTCACCAAAGGCGGTCCACCCAAGAAGATCGTCCCCTGGTTGCGCACGATCACTGTCTCGTCCGACATCGCCGGTACATAGGCCCCGCCGGCCGTGCACGAGCCAAGCACCGCAGCGATCTGCGGTATGCCGCGGGCGGAGAGTTGGGCCTGGTTGTAGAAGATGCGCCCGAAGTGGTCCCGGTCGGGAAAGACTTCGTCTTGCATCGGCAGGAACGCGCCGCCGGAGTCGACGAGATAGAGACAGGGCAACTCGTTGGCTGCTGCCACCTCCTGGGCTCGCAGGTGCTTCTTCACCGTCATCGGGTAGTAGGTGCCACCTTTGACAGTCGCGTCGTTGGCCACGACGACACACTCGCGCCCACTGACGCGTCCGACGCCGGTCACGATGCCCGCGCTCGGGACCGCGTCGTCGTACATGCCGTAGGCAGCCAGCGGTGACAGCTCGAGGAACGGTGAGCCGGGGTCGAGCAGCCGGTCGATACGCTCGCGCACCAGCAGCTTGCCGCGGCTGGCGTGCTTGGCCCGGGCCGACTCGGAACCGCCATGCCGCACGACGGTCAACCGCTTCTTCAGCTCCTCGACACTGCCCCGCAGCGAGAGGTCAGCAGGGGGCAGATCCGGCGTCGTTGCCATCCGTGTTCCGTCCTCCCGCCTTTGTGAGTCGCCTCAGCGGCACCAGCTGCCTCACCGGTTTCTTAGGCTAGCGGCGTACGCTGCGCATCCGGTCCAGCGCGCATCTATCCGCCGGAAGGAGGCTTCGTCCGTGGCTCGCCGGCTGTTCTTGCATATCGGTACGCCGAAGACTGGCACGACGTACCTGCAGAGCGTGCTGTGGGGTTCCCGGGAAGCCCTCCGGCACCAGGGTCTCCTCCTGCCGCTGTCCCGGGTGCGAGATCACTACTACCTCTCCAACATCGCTCGAGCGGCGGACCGGCAACTGGAGAACAAGTCCTCCGCAGCGCACGCGCTCTGGGATCGCATGCTCAGCCAGGTGAGCGAGTGGGAGGGCGACGCACTCATCAGCCACGAGCTGTTCGCCGTCTGCTCCGCGGAGCGGGCGCGCTGGGCAACTGACCAGCTGCGAACCGTCAGCGACGAAGTGCACCTCATCGTCACCGCACGGGATCTGGCCCGGCAGGTCCCAGCGGAGTGGCAGCAGACCATCAAGCACGGCCGGTCTCACCGGTTGAGTGAGTTCTACGGCGAGCTGCGGTCCACTCGTCCCAATGTCTTGTTCTGGCGAGTACAGGACCTGCCGAGCCTCCTGGGCCGCTGGGCGTCTGGATTGCCCGACGCCTCCGTACACCTGGTCACCGTGCCTCCGGTCGGCGCGCCGCGCGACCTGCTGCTGAGGCGCTTCGCCGGGCTGTTGGGGGTCGACGCGAGCCGCCTGGACGCATCTGTCGACGTACCGAACGAATCGCTCGGGGTTGCGGAAGTCGAAACGCTGCGCCGGATCAATCTGCATGCTCCCCCGGTGTCCCAGCCGAAGCAGCAGCTGCTGATCCGGCAGGTCCTGGCCGAGGGAATCCTCGCCGCCAGGCCAGGTGTCACCAAGTTCGCCCCGCCCGAGAACGAGCACCCGTGGGTGGTAAAACGCGGCACGCAAATGGTCGACGAGCTGCGAGCACTGCCGTACGACGTCGTCGGCGACCTGGCGGAGCTGGTGCCGCCCGCTGAGCCGGTGCGCGGCCCAAACCCCGACGACGTCCCGGATTCGGTGGTGGCCGAGGTGGCGGTCGAGACGATGAGCCGGTTGCTCTATCGCACCTATGACATCGAGACCCGGCCCTTGCTCGACCGGATCACCTCGCTGCAGGAGCGGACCGGCGGCCGACCGGACCGGGTCCATCGTCTGGAGCAACGCACCCGCACGCTCGAACGACAGCTCGCCGAAGCGCGTCAAGCGTTTCGTGACGAGCGGAGCCAGCCCCTGACGGTCCACCTCCGCCGTCGCGCCGGCCTGGTGAAGCGGCGGGTGCTCCGGCAGCCGCTGCCCTGACCGGCCCTCGCCTCCGCGCGAGGTGCTGGGCGGCCGATGCGATTCCAACACAAACTGCGGGCCACCGGTACGACCGCTCTCGGCCGTTAAGGTGCTGACAGGCTGACCTCGAAGGGGCGGCATGAGCAGACGGGTCTTCGTGCACGTCGGGACACCGAAGTCCGGAACGACGTACCTTCAAGCGGTGCTGTGGCACAACGCCGACGCGCTCAAGGCGGCTGGCCTGCTGCTGCCCGGCCGGTTCCAGACGCACTACGCCGCGGCCAAGGGTGTGACGAGCCGCCGGAGGATGCACCGCGACATCCGCATCGACATGGACACCGCGTGGTCGCGGTTGGCTCAGCAGGTCAACGGGTGGCCGCAGGACGCGTTGATCAGCCACGAGTTGCTGGCCCCGGCGAGCGCCGAGCAGGCCACCACGGCGCTGAACGCGCTCCAGGGCGAGATCCACATCGTGCTCACGGCTCGCGCCCTGCACAAGCAGGTACCGGCGTCGTGGCAGGAGCAGGTCAAAGGCGGCATGTCGACGACGTACGACGCCTTCTTGTCACGGGTGCGTTCGGACCAGGCGAAGGGTGCCTGGTTCTGGGACGTGCAGCATCTGTCCGGCATCGCCGATCGCTGGGGTCGCGGGTTGCCGAAGGAACACGTGCATGTCCTCACCGTCCCGGCGAAGTCCTCCGAGCCGGCGCTGCTGTGGAGCCGATACGCCACGGTGCTGGGACTGGACCCGGCGGCGTACGACCTGGACGTGCCGCCCAAGAACGTCTCGCTCGGAGTCGTGGCGTCTGAGCTGTTGCGCCGGGTGCACGCAGTGCGCGACTACCGTTTCACCGATGGCAGCCGGCATCCCTGGACCCGCAAGCTGCTGGCCGCAGAAGTCCTCAGCCGGCACAGCAGCGAGCGCATCCTCACCCCGCCCCGCGCGCAGCGTTGGCTGGCCGAGCGAAGCGCCGCGATGGTCGAGTCGCTTCGTGACCGGGAGTACGACGTCTGCGGGTCTCTCGAGGACCTCTGCTGGCAGGAACCGGACTCCGGTGCTCGCCTGCTGCAGTCGGTGACCGAGGCTGAGCTGTCGACCGCCACCGCCTGGACTTCGAATGAGCTTGCCGCGGCCCTCATGCGTCGCCATCCAGCCGCCGCGCTGCCACCGCTCGAGCCGGCAGCCGGCATCGTGAACATCCTCGAGCTGTTGGAACACATCCGCGCAGCTGACACCGGCACGGTGCCGAGGCCGGCCCAGAGCGCCGCGGCAGCGCCGCGTATGACCAGCGGCGGGCGCCGACCGCTGCAGGAGGCTGCTGCGTTCGCCGCTCGATTGCGGCCCCGGAAACCGCCGAGCTGAACCCCGCAGTCCGGATTTCGGCATATGCCGGTTTGTTGACGCTCAGTAAGGGCTTGCTTGCACTTTGACGACATGGTTGGGTTAGGGCGTGGTTGAGACAACTGCCACATGGGCTGTGCTCGAAAGGCCTGATGAGGATGTCTCCCGTATTTTCCCCAACCGAGTTGTCCCAGCACCTCTACTGCGTCGACCCTTCTGCCGCCCCGGGTGTCGGCCGCGCTGATCGAACCCATGACCTGCTGATGCGGGCTGTCGACGCCGACGGCGTCGAGCGCGAGCGGCTGCATGAAGAAGTCGTCTTGCTGAACGTCGAGGTGGCGGAGTCGATCGTCATGCGCTATCGCAACCGTGGCGTGCCCGTCGAAGATCTCGTCCAGGTCGCGTGCCTGGGCTTGGTCAAGGCGGTCCACGGATTCGACGCCACCAAGAGCGACAACTTCCTCAGCTACGCGGTGCCGACGATCCTCGGCGAGGTGAAGCGTTTCTTCCGTGACAACGCCTGGGTTGTGCGCCCGCCACGGCGCATCCAGGAGCTGCAAGCCGAGATCTCGGCCTCATCGGCTCGACTGATGCACGAGTCCGGACGCCCACCCACGCCGAACGAGATCGCTGACGACCTCGACCTCGAGGTCGCGGTGGTGAGCGAGGCGCTCACCGCGGACGGTTGCTTCTCACCCAGCTCGCTCGACCGGCCAGCCGGTGACGACGCGACGGCCACACTCTCCGACGTCTTGGGCGACAACGACCCTGCATTCGAGCGGGCCGAGGCCGTGGTTGTCCTGCGCCCCCTGTGCAAACAGCTGTCGGAACGGGACCGTCGGATCATTTACCTGCGGTTCTTCCATGAGTGGACCCAGGCGCGGATCGCCGAGGAGTTCGGGGTCACCCAGATGCAGGTCTCCCGGCTGCTCACCCGCATCCTCAAGCAGCTGCGCATGCAGCTGGGAGCAACGGACGCACCAGTCGACGGAAAAGCCACGACTCCTATGGCATTGCCTCATCAGCCCGATCCAACGCCAATCTCCGATGAGGCCGACCTGCTCACTGCCTGAGACGTCCCGGTCGGGCTAGCGCTTTCCAGGCTGGCAGATCGGGTACACCCGCGGCATGCACTTTCTCTGGTACGCCGAAACCCCCGCCCGTCGTACTCGCCAGATCGCGGCTGACGTGACCGCCGTACTGGCGCTGCTGCTCTGCTACTGGATCGGCACCAGCGTGCACAACCTGACCGAGGACCTTGCCGCGCCGGGGCGTTCGCTGCAGTCCGGCGGTGCCGAGTTAGCGCAGCGGATGACCGACGCCGGGAACGCCGTGAGCAGTGCCCCGTTCATCGGTGGCAGCTTGCAGACACCGTTCGCCCAGGCAAGTGGCGCCGCCCGATCCATCGAACAAGCCGGCATCAAGCAGCAGGAGGTCGTCAACACACTTGCCGTCACCTTGGGCTGGGTGACCGGCGGACTCCCGGCGCTTGTTGTGCTGGCGATGTGGGTCCCAAAGAGGTTGCGGTTCGCCCGGCGAGCTGGTCACGCCCAGCGGCTGGTGGGCGGGGGTGCAGGGCTCGACGTTTTTGCGCTCCGCGCACTGGCGCGGCAACCGATCGCCGAGCTCGCTCGGCTCGGCCCAGATCCGGCCGCCGGCTGGCGCGCCCGAGACCCCGCGACAATCGAAGCACTCGCCGCACTTGAGCTCCGGCACCTCGGTCTACGCCCGGACTCCCGGCGCCGGTCTGCTTAGCCCGAGTGGCTCATTTCCCGGCTTCACCATGCGAGTGGTCGGTTTCGGCACGCGACCGACCGAAAATCGACCGGGGGCATGCACCACCGGCGTCGTAGCCGCCGCGGGAGACGCCCAGAACGGCTGGGTGGCGCGGCCGCACCGGCCTACGCCATACCTTGTCGTCATGCGCTCTTTCGGCGACCCCCGCCTTCGGCTGCCGGTGGCGTGGCACCTCGTCACCGCTGCCCTCATTGCCACTTGCCTCGCGGTGCAGCTCGTCATGACCATCCGCGGAATCGCTGTGCTCGTCGACGAGAACGGTCGGGCCATCGCGGACCTGCCGACGCGACTGCTCCGCTTCTTCACGTTCTTCACGATCGAGAGCAACATCGCCGCCATGCTCGCCGCAGCTGGCCTCGCTGTTCGGCCGCTGCGTGACGGCGCGGGGTGGCGGGTCCTTAGGGTCGCGTCCGTGGTGGGCATGAGCGTCACGTTCGTGGTCTATCTGGTGGCGTTGGCTCCGATCCTGTCCCTATCCGGAGTGGCGTGGTGGACCGACATCGGGTTTCACATCGCCGCCCCCGTGCTCACGGTCGTAGGCTGGCTGTTGTTCCGGGCCGTGGCCACGCTTCGACGCCCGTTCGGTTCTGTGGTTCATTCTGTGGCCGTTGTTCTGGATCGGCTATGTGTTGACGCTCGGGGCGGTCTCCGGCTGGTACCCCTCCTACCCGTTCCTCGATGTTGCGAGCCGCGGCTACCCCCGTGCCCTGCTCAACTGCCTGCTGGTCGCTGTCCTGCTGCTCGGCATTGGGGGCGGGTACACGCTGGTCGACCGGCGGCTCGGTCGCGCCAACCGTGCCTGACTTCTCGTGACCGCCAAGTCTGCCGCCGCGGACCCGGGAAGCTGATGTGCGCGAGGGGGGAGTTGAAACCAGAGGGATCTCACGCTCAAACGGGCCAAAATCGCCGTTCTGAGCGTTAAATCGGGTCCCGTTGCCTCCCGTTGGACACCGTTTCCAGGTCTGGCGTGCTACACGAGATAGCACCAGCGAGATTTTCAGTTGAGTACGGCGAAGAACCGCCGGGCGACCTCAGACTACTCGGTTCGGCCCTGAAAACGAGCAGGTGGGGAAATGCTCCCCCTCGCCCGCGGACTGATACTCCCACAGCTGTCAACGAATGGAGCATCAGTCCACGGCGACGGCAAATAGGTTTACGACTCCAAGTTCCATGCCCTATCGGGCGTCGACGCGGCCGGTATTCGATCGGTCCTAGTGGCCCACTCGACGACCTCGCGCATGTCCCATATCTCGCCCGTCCGGAGTTTGCGGACCGGCGACGGAAAGTCTGAGTGCCGGACCTTCCAGACATTCACTGTGTTCGCCTTGATCCCCAGCCTCTCGGCGATCTCGGCAGGGCCAGCCAAGTGGACTGCCATTGCGCGCAGTCCACCGTCGCCCGTTTGGTCCACTTAGCGAGGCTACGGCGTTGCGATGTAGCACCTATGCTGCCGACACACCGAGCGCATCGTTTGGTTCCCCGTCGGAGATATCTTACAATTCGGATCGTGTCGGTACCCCCTGCCAGACTTGAGCGCGTGGACCAGGGCACGAATGAAGGCGTGGATCCGCTGTTCGCAAAAGGCAAGCGGGACAACGGCACTTCGTGGACCGTCCTAAATGGCGACAGCAAGAGGGTTGCAGCCGCCCTCGGGCCGAACTCGATCAACACCGTAATCACTTCACCGCCGTACTACTGGCAGCGCGACTACGAGGTGAACGGCCAATTCGGCTTGGAACCGACGATCGACGGCTTCGTCGAGAACCTTCGCGAGACGTTTGCGGCTATCCGCCCTGCGCTGACCGACGATGGGAATGTGTTCCTCAACCTCGGCGACACGTACTACAGCGCGAAGGGCCGCCCTCACGGCAAGGACGACAAGCACCGTAGTCGGCGCCTGCCGGGTCTGCGAGCAGTCGATGGTCCCGGCCTTGGGCTCCCTCGCAAGTCCCTGATCGGTATTCCGTGGCGCGTCGCACTGGCGATGCAGGCTGACGGCTGGACCTTGCGTAGCTCGATCGTCTGGGTGCGCAACACCGCGATCCCGGAGCCCACAAGCAAGGACCGGCCGTGGCGGAAGTACGAGCACATCTTCCTGTTCTCGAAGTCGCCTAGGTACTTCTTCGACCGCGAGGGACTCCACGGTGAGGAGGACGTCTGGCTTATCGAGCCCGATCGACGTTCGCTCGCGAGGGGAACCCATTACGCGCCGTACCCGAGAAAGTTGGTCGAGCGATGCATTTCGGCAGGGTGCCCGGAGGGTGGCACGGTGCTCGACCCGTTCCTCGGCGGTGGCACGACCATGTACGTCGCTGACGAAATGGGCCGCTCATCGGTTGGCATTGAGCTGAACCCGGAGTCCTGTGGACTCGTTGCCGACAACATGGACAAGCTTGCGGGTTCAGAGTCCGCGTAAATCGCTAACCTCGGGGGGTGCCATACGCTCCCGCCCGACTCGTGCTCGCCGCCGCCGAAGCGATCGACGGTGCGCATGCACTCGCCGCTGTCACGCTGCCAGCCCTACTCCGGGAGGGCGTGCGCAACGGCGTGGACGTCACCACGGACCAGGTCGCCTTTGGTGGCGGGCCTGGACTTGCACTCTTGAATGACTACTTCCGGCTGCCGCGACCACCGGAGCCAGATCGGCCTTTTCGTGCGATCTGGTCCTCAGCGAGGACGCCTTGGCAGACGACCAAGTTCCCTGGCGGTGGGCTTCAGCGCCAACGTACGCACGCCGCTGCCCGGGGTGAAGTGCTGATCCAGCGGAAGCCAGATCAGACTGGCCTCGACCACGACGTCTGGGGGCTTGCTGCCAGCGCGGGGGTGGACCTGCTCGAACGCGGTCATGCGCTGCGGATTGTCGACCTCGCTCTGTGGATGGGGCGCGAGATCGACACGGATGCCATCGATCCAGCCACCACTGCCTCGTGCCAGCCGATGCCGACGACCTGGACAAGTTGATCGCTTGGTTCATGGCCGAGTTTCGGCCGGATCGTGGTGGCCTGATCGGCACGATCTTTGACGACTCAGTGCCGCTCGAATATCGGGCCACGCCCTTCGTTCGCGATCCGATCGACGACGAGACGGCGATCGAACTTGGCAGCCTGCCTCCCGTCAACGAGATCACCGGCACCCTGGCTCAGCGAGTCGCCGATCTGGAAGCACGTCTTGTCGCGGCCGGCTATCAACTCCCCACCGGCTTGGTTCGTCGAGTAGTGACCGCATGGCTGCGCGGTGACCTGGTCGTGCTCGTAGGACAGCCAGGAACCGGCAAGAGCATGTTCGCGAAGCTGTTGGCGCTCGCCATGGAAGAAGAGTTCGGACTCGACAACCACTTGGTGATCCCTATCCGCAACGACTTCGACGAGGCCGAGTTCATCGGGTACGAGCGTCTTGATGGTGAAGCACAGCTGCAAGACTTCTCGCGGGAGATCCTAAAGACCGACAGCCCGCTTGATGCACGAGTGGTGATCCTCGAAGAGTTCAACCTCGCCGCAGTCGAAACGTACATGTCCTCGGTACTTGTCGCGAGCCAGGAGCGCGATCGCTTGGTCAGGCTCCCATCGGGTGAGGTGGCTCAGATGCCGATCGACACGTTCATCATGGCGACCTGAAACTCGTTCAGAGATGAACCCGAGACCCGGACCCGGGTCAGCTCGCCAACGAAGCGACGATCCACCACCATCACCATGCCCAACGTGCTCGGCGACCGCTACGAGGCAGACGAGACCACCGCCGTGGTGGGCCTCATCGACACCTTGATCGCGAATGAGCGGGCAGTCGTCGAGCAGCGCGCCGGAGTCGACAGAGCCGTCCAGTTCGACCCGCTCCGCAAGGCCGCGCTGGAGTCAGTTGCCGACTTGAGTGATATCTCTGAGCCAGCCCGAACTGCGCTGGTTGAGATTTGTAACTCGATCCTTGCCACAACCCCCGGCCGATCGTGGTTCACACTCGGCTTGCTTCGCGATGTCGTCCTGGCGATCGCGCTCGCCGAAAGAGACGAAGCATCCGAGCTGGAGGCGCTGGGGCAAGCGGTGGCGGACAAGCTTGTTCACCAGTTGAGGGGCGGACACAACGACCTGACTGGTCTGCTGGCGGCGGTCGCCGGCCTGCCGAACTCTGACGAGATCGGCCGATTGGTCGAGCAAACGATGGCTGGTCCGGCCGACGAACTTCTTCCGCTCCTGTAGAGCAGCGAGCGCCGCCCTAGCTAGTAGGTCGGCTGTTCCATCGACGCCAGGATCGCCGGGAGCTCCGCCCGCAGCGCGGGCGAACTGGGCGACACCGGCACTTCACGGATCGTCTTAGAGTGACCAGTGACCGCGCGACCCGCCGCACTGTCTCCTGGGTAGAGGATCGACACGGTCGCGAGGCCGAATAACGCCATGTATGCCGCGACCTCTTTGCGGCTGTCTTCGCTCGCGAAACCGTCATTGCCGAGGCGGTACTTGGCATCGAGCACAGAAAGTCGCCCAGTCGCCCGCTCAACCAGTAGCACGTCCGGACGCGAGGCATCGGGATGACTGCTCGATCTACGCCAAGATCGGAGCACTGTTGGTGGGCAGAGGGCGTCGTAGTAGATGTCGAAATCCTTGCCCGTGAAGGCAAGGGGGGTCGCGCCGAGAACCGGACCGACTTGCCGAAGTCCGAGTTCCGCCGCGAGACATGATGCCGCATAGGCCTGATAAATCAGGTCGGCGCTTTGCACATAGCTATAACGCCGCTGCTCGTCACTGGACGGACTCCACCCGAAACGACTGCGAAAGTCCTTCACAGAGTGGAAGACCTCTCGGTACCGACGATCGTTGAGCTCGACGGTCTGCCGCTCCGCTGCCAACACTCGCGGACCTTCCCTCAAAGCACGCGCCAAGGGTCGGGCCCGCAACGTATTGATGCGCAAGCGCCAAAGGCGGCATCGAGCGACTGCTGCATCGCTTGCGCCAGCAATCATTGCCTCATCGACAGCGTCACCCCGTTGGTCCAGAAACTGGATCGCCCGGCGGTTCGGGACTGTGCGAACGTTCAGACGGCGGTGCTTGACAACAACGCGGGTGGGGTCGCACTCCAGTCCTCGAATCGCGACCAACCCTCCGGTGCGCGCGACGAGATTTCGCTGGGGGTCGGACCGGAGATAGCGGAGAGTTGGAACGGTGCGTACCGACGCGCCTCCCCGACGGCTCAGCACATCAGTCGTCTCTGTCTCAGAACGAGGCGCGGCTAAGACCCCTTCGATCGCATTCAACACATTGTCAGCCCATTGATCCAGCCAGCCATACACGACGTGTGGGTCGCGGTAACCAGACCCGTCCGAGAACATCACCTGACCGGTCCAGCCGGTCCCGAGTGCGCCGAGCTCGTTGAGCATGGCAGATACTCCGGCCAGCTTCAGTTTGGAGTCTTCGGTCGCGAACCAGAACACCTGCTGATCGATCTGGACACGGTGATACCCCGTTGAGCGCTTCAGGTCCAGAGAGACAAGACCCGTCGATCCTGAGGACAGGCGCCGCAGGACACCATCGACCGCGATCGAGCGCGACTGATGCCCCGTCACCGACAGAACCAAGTCCTGCGACGGGACCGTGATCGGGTCGAATGTCAGACGCTCCTCGACTGCCTTGCCAACCAGTCGCGCAGTTAGATCCGCCATCTACGCTCCTAAGACAGCGCGCCCCACGTATTCGCTCTCGTGCTCATCCACGTAACGCCTCCGCAGATCGCCGGTCATCCGCACCTGCGCCGGATCGACCGTTGTTGTCGACGTCGCGTCCAGTAGTTGATCCAGGGTAGCCGCAAGGGGACGGGAGATGCCTTCCGTTCTCGGCACTCATCGAGGGTCGCTGGTGCCTTCATGTCCTCCCGATGTCCGATTGTCAGCAGGCTGACGGGGACATCGCAAGGGCGTGAACGCGAACGAGCGTTTGAACAACGCCGAAGCCACTCTACTGTCGTCGACGCCGAGAATCTCGTCCAGGAACGCTTCAAAGCGCGCGATCCAAGGCCGAAGACGTCGGCACGCGTGCTCGCGCCGCGTTCGCACCGCAAACGCCTCACGCAGTTACCGGTATTGACGGCCACACACCCTTTGCACTCGCGTGACGGGAAATCGTCCGTACCGATGTCCGCTTGTCGCGCTGCATGCGCTTGAAGGGGCATGAACACGATCTCCGTCACGCCGCCAGGCTCATGCGCGTACTGCGGCGGACCCATGCCGCCACCGGCGGGCTGCGGGCGCACCCGTGTCTGGTGCTCCGACCGATGCAAGAAGGCGGCGTATGAGGCCCGTCGATCCGGTCATGAGCATGCCGTCAGCGTCAAGGTCGTTGAGAGGGTCGTCGTCAAGGAGCACCACATCAACGAATGCGTCCGCCGGGTCCAGGCCTCACCGGTCGCCGTGCGCCACGTGCTTTATCAAGTCTTCGGGCTCGTCGACGCCCGAACCCTCCTCTACGACCCCAAAGTGGCAGCGTGCGCTGCGCGCGGTCGAGGCGCTCCAAGATGCCCTGCACCGCGCCCGGTGGCACCTCCGATAGGTCGCCACCTCACCGACTGGCTCACATTGCCTCACCATCCGGCTCACAACCAGCTTGGTTGGCGTCCACTCGCGGGCTCGCGCGCGCTTGACGGCAGTCAGGTATGCGGAAGGAGGTACGGGCGGTGAGCGCTCCCACCCCAGAACAACAACACCTGCTGAACATCGACGAGGCAGCCGCCTACCTCAACGTGCCCGCTCGCTGGGTCGCCGATGCAGTCTGGCAGCGCAAGGTCCGCTGCACTCGGATTGGCAAGCACGTGCGCTTCCGCATCGAACACCCGGAAGAGCTAATCGCCGCCGGCGAGCAGCCGGTGACCACCCCTACAAAGCCGCTCGCCATCGTTGCTCAGCCACGACGAGGCGGACGTTCCCGGCTCTGACTTGGTGTGTCTTCTTCCGCCCGAGCAGTCAGTCGTCCGGATCTGGTCGATGAGCAGCCGCATCATTCGCCAAGATAGGGCGACCACTCCGCCTCCTAACGGCCCTCCACGTCCTGGGGTGGGGCTCTCTCCCGCCCCGTCTTGCGTCAGGCAGTGGCGCGGCGGATCGACCCGCGACGCGCACGCCGAACGGTCGCAATGGTGTGGAGCGCACGAAGGCTGACGGTATCGATGCCGGGCATCCCCGGTGACCGTGGAGCGAGCGCGTTGAGGGCTTCGGCAAGAACGATGCCCTCCGCGAGCCTCTGGGTCAGGTGGTTCCAGCGCCACCGTGTGGCATGTGACGCGTCCAGGCGCTCAAGCTCGCGGGCGCGGGCGATCACGCTGTGGCGACGCGCATCGCCGAGGAGGTCCGCGCCACCAGGAGCACAACAGTCTGGATAGGGGCACACCATTAGGGCCCAGACGCGACGCTTACCGCGCGCGAGCTCGAGCCGCCGCTTCGGGACGCCGCGACCTAGTTCGGCGATGTAGATGGGCTGTGCGCCGGGGTGGCCGTCGCTCGGGTCGCGCTGCTGGCTCCTACGGGTCTGCAGGTCGCACTTGTCCCGCCATCCGATCCCGCACTCGTAGCCAGCAGCACCCTCGATAACGCAGGCCTCGCCCAGGACGCCCTGCTGCCACATCGTGACCTTGTCGTAGTCGGTGGCCAGGTCGCGAACGAGCATGAGCAGCTCGGCGATGCGGTCGGCCGGCTTGGCACCCAGGTGGACCTTCGATGCAGCCAGCGCCACCTCGTCGGGGGCGAGGCCAGCGATAGCGTCCCACATCTCGGCGAGGGCGGGGACGCCGCGGGTCCTGTGGAGACACTTCCACCCAATCGCGACCACAGCGATGACTGGGAGATTGAT
>JBBPZH010000001.1:0-13233 GCA_038198965.1 Propionibacteriales bacterium | reverse complement strand
GAGCGAGCACTTCTCCTACGCGCGCTGGGCATCAGCCGCCGAGCGGGTATTTGCCGATACGCCGGTGGACCTCGACTGGTACACGGTCCGCGAGCGGACGCGCGACGAGGTGCTGCCGTGGGACCACCTGGACTCCGGTCTCGACCGCGACTGGCTGTGGCAGGACTGGCAGGACGCGCTGCACGGAACCGAGGTCGACGACTGTCGCTGGACTGCTTGCTACGACTGCGGGGTTTGCCCGGAGATGGGCACCGACATCCAGATTGGCCCGACCGGCAAGACTTTGCTTCCGCTTTCGGTCGTCTGACCACCGGGCAGGGCAACCCGGCGCGATCACTGCAGTGAGGTTCCTACTCCCAGTGCCAGAAGACTGTCACGGCGGCGGTGATCGTCGCGCTTCCGGATTGCACGTCCAAGCCTCGGTTTAATGAAGCCAGCGCGATGCGAGGGCTGTCATCCGCCGGGCCGGACGAACGCTCGTGAACCGACGCAACCGGACCGAGTCGTCTGCCCGCCAGTTGAGCGAACTGCTGTGCCCGCTCACACGCGTCGGTGAATGCGGCCTGCCGTGCCTGCCCCCACTGCTCGGTTGCGTCAGCGACCTGCTGTTCCACGCTATCGAGGCCGAGGTCGTTCCCCGCAACGTCAACGAGCGCAGCGAGCAACTCACCGAAGGCGGAGCCCTCCGCAAGTGACACCGTGATTGCGTGCGTCGCGACGAAACCGTCTCGCTGCCCCCCGCCGCGATCGCTCCAATGTGGCTCGACGTGGAGACCAGCAGTCAGCACGTCCTCCCGCCGTACTCCACGTTCGCGAATGACGGCGAGCAGTGCATCCGTACGAGTAGTCAAGGCGCTCACCGCTTCAGCCACGTCGGTGCCCGTGCACTGCAGCCGCAGTCGTGCTTGCACCTGGTCCGGTGTCACCGCGACCCGGCCGACGCCGGTCACCGTGATGCCCTCATCCATGCCAGGCAGTCTTTCACTGACTGACGACGAATCTCATCGGAGCACTGTCGTTGGTCGCGCCGCCGGGGCCGACCTCGTCCGGGGGCTCGGTTGTCGAAACGGCAACCCGGTGCAGATACTGCAGTGAGTTACCTCGCTTGTGGTGAACACACCTCCACCGGCGTGGATTTGGGTCGGCGAGGAAGCTCAGATCGGCGCCGTGCCGCCTTCGACCGCCAAGGCAGCGCCGATCTCACGCAGCGTCGACTGCGTGTCCTCCGGCGGGAGATCGGGCATGAGGTCCAGCCACATCGGCAGCATCGAGCCGCGCAGCTGCAGCATGCCGAGCGGCCGTGGGAAGAACCAGAGATGAAAGTGCGCCCCACCGTCACCCCACCTGCACACATGCACCCGGGCCACGTCGCCGAGATCAAGGAGCGCGCGCTCGATCCGCGCGGTGACCGGTCCGAGCTCAGCGAGCAAGTCTGGCGGGAAGTCGACGTACGAGTCGATGTGCGCTCGGGTCTCGAGCAGCACGATGCCGCGAAGCTGCGATGGTTGTGGTGCTACGAGTCGCCAGTTGTCGTCGGTCCATAGGTAGTCGGTGTCAGGACGCTGGCAGGAGAAGCACGTCGCCGCCGCTACCCCCGCTCGGTCCGGCTCAGGGATGACGGGTGGGTCGAGCGGCTTCACGGTGATGTCACCGGCAAAGGGGAACCAGCTGTCGGCGATCAGCTCATCGAGGGTCGTCATGCCGTCATCTTGTCAGCGCGCCGCCCGAGCAGAGGCTGGCTATGGTCGCATCCATGCCCGACCAGCCCGCGCAGCAGCCACCTCCGGCGCAGCGGCTCCGGGTGCGTTACGCAAAGCGTGGCCGGCTACGGTTCACGAGCCACCGCGACTTCGGCCGTGCCCTCGAGCGCGCTGTTCAGCGAGCCGCCATCCCGATGTCGTTCTCCTCCGGCTTCAACCCGCACCCCCGGATCTCCTACGCAAACGCGGCTCCCACCGGGGCCGCAAGTGAGGCGGAGTACCTGGAGCTCGCGGTGCGCGAGTCCTGCCGGCCAGACGATGTACGACGGCGCCTCGACGAAGCGCTGCCCGAGGGGCTCGACGTCATCGAAGTGGTCGTCGCTTCGCCTGGCTCGCTGGCTGACCGGCTCACGGCCAGCCGATGGCGCATCGAGCTGCCGCATGTGACGTACGCCGACGCGGCCACGGCGGTCGAGGCATTCCTGGGCATGGAGCAGGTTGAGGTAGACCGCATGACCAAAAGTGGGCTCCGTACTTTCAACTGCCGGGCGGCTGTCGTCTGGCTGGCTCCCGCCAGTACCGACGCGGTGGCCGAGGCGAGCAAATCCGTCCAGTCAGCGCCGTGTGCGATACTGGATCTGGTTGTACGGCACGACACACCCGCTGTGCGACCCGACGACGTTCTGACTGGTCTGCAGAAGTCAGCAGGGCTGCAGGCGCCGGTTCCGCCGATTTTGACGCGGCTGGCGCAAGGTCCTCTTGACCCGCTCACCGGCGACGTGGGCGATCCGCTGGCTCCAGATCGCGACGCCTGGGCATCTGCTCCAGGCGACCGCTGACCGGCGACCGGGCGCCCGCCGATGCTCCAGGGCAACAGGATGCCGCCGTCGCTTCGACGTGGAGCCGGCTTCCGCCAGCGCTTGGCGCGAAGCGCCACCGCAAGCTTTCGCTGAAAGCGATTGCGCACCGGCAACGGTGCCGCTCAGCGAACCGACCGCCTCCGTGCGGCGCTCAGCGCCCGGAGGCTGATGAGGAGCACGTATGCCCGACGACGAGACTGCGTCGAACAACCCCGTGTCCGGCTCTGCGCCGGCCGAGTCGACCACCGCAGCATCACCCGCCACCACCAGCACCACCACCACCACCACCCCCAAGGCCGGACGCACCCGCCGCCGCGCGGCCAGCCGTCCGGCGGGCCCGCCGCCCGCGCCATCCGTGGCGACGTTCCAGCCACCCAGCGTGAGCAAGCAAGCAGGCACGGACCCGAGCCATGAGCCGGCGACCGCCGCAGCTGCTTCCCCGTCGCCCGTTGCCGCCGCACCCGTCGCCCTCGTCTTCCAGCCGCCGGACACACCCCCTGCTCCGCGCGACGAACCGGCTGCCGCCGAGCCAGCACCTCGCTCGAGGCGTGGCGCGGCGAACGGCACGGCCGACAGCGCGTCAGACGATGACGCATCAGCGGAACCAGCCGGAACTGACGGCGATTCGCCCAGCGTCGAGGGCACCGGTGAGGAGCGCACCAGCAACCGACGGCGCCGGTCACGAGGCGGACGCAACCGACGCAAGTCGAGCACCAGCGCAGTGTCGGCAGACGCTGAAGATGACAGCAGTGCAGGGGACGACGTACCGCCGGCTGAGTCGCCGGTAGCCGCTGACGACCAGAACGAAACAGCCTCGATCACTGACGACGTGCCATCGGCTGAGCCACTCGACACCGCCGAGCCGGCAAGTTCGTCTCGGCGACGTCGTAGGCGCCGCAGCACGTCTGACGACGAAGACGAGACAGCTGGCGACGCCAAGGCTTCGACGAAGTCCGACGCGATCACCAAGGTCGAAGGCTCCACCCGGGTCGAGGCCAAGAAACAACGCCGCCGCGAGGGTCGAGACGCCGGTCGGCGCCGAGCGCCGATCCTGAGCGAGTCGGAGTTCCTGGCCCGCCGTGAGGCAGTCGACCGAGTGATGGCCATCCGGCAACGCGGTGGTACGACCCAGATCGCGGTGCTCGAGGACGGCGTACTTGTCGAGCACTACGCCGCGTTGGAGTCCCAGACCTCGATGATCGGCAACGTCTACCTGGGCCGAGTGCAGAACGTGCTCCCGAGCATGGAGGCGGCGTTCGTCGACATCGGCAAGGGGCGCAACGCCGTGTTGTACGCCGGCGAGGTGGACTGGACATTGCGCGGCGACCTCAACCAGCCGCGGCGCATCGAGAACGCGTTGAAGGCCGGTCAGACAGTCCTCGTGCAGGTGACCAAAGACCCGGTCGGGCACAAGGGCGGCCGGCTGACGAGCCAGATCAGCCTGCCCGGTCGCTATCTGGTCTACGTGCCGGGCGGCGGCACCAACGGCATCAGCCGCAAGCTGCCCGACATCGAACGCAACCGGTTGAAAGCGGTCCTGAAGGACATCGTGCCCGAGGAGGCCGGGGTCATCATCAGGACGGCGGCCGAGGGCGCGAGCGAAGATGAGCTCAAGCGTGACGTCGCCGGCCTCACCGCCCGGTGGGACGACATCGAGAAGAAGACGAAGAGCGGTCAGGCGCCTCAGCTGATGTACGCCGAGCCCGACACCACGATCAAGGTGGTGCGCGATCTGTTCACCGAGGACTTCACCACGTTGGTGGTCTCGGGCGACGACGCATGGGACATGGTTGACGGCTACGTAAGCCACGTCGCTCCCGATCTTGCGGAGCGACTGGAGCGCTTCACCAACGATGATCTCGATCTGTTCGACAACTACCGCGTCGACGAACAGATCGCGAAGGCGTTGGAACGCAAAGTATGGCTGCCTTCGGGCGGCTCGCTGGTCATCGACCGCACCGAAGCCATGACGGTGGTCGACGTCAACACCGGCAAGTTCACCGGAGCTGGCGGCAGCCTCGAGCAGACGGTCACCAAGAACAACCTGGAAGCCGCCGAGGAAATCGTCCGGCAACTGCGTTTGCGTGACATCGGCGGCATCATCGTCATCGACTTCATCGACATGGTGCTGGAGGAGAACCGCGATCTCGTACTGCGGCGGCTCGTCGAGTGCCTCGGCCGAGACCGCACGCGGCATCAGGTGGCCGAGGTGACATCGCTCGGGCTCGTACAAATGACCCGCAAACGCATCAGCACCGGTCTCCTCGAGGCCTTCAGCACACCCTGCGAGACCTGCAACGGGCGTGGCGTCGTGATCATGTCCGAACCGGTAGGCGCCAACAAGACGAGTAGCGGCGGGTCGGGACGGAGCGGTTCGTCGCCGGGAAACAGCGACGGTGACACCAGCCAATCGGTCCGCAGTAATGGAGCCGGGCGCCGAAACGGGTCACGGGCGGTCAAGGAGCCGAAGGTGTCTACCGACGCACCCAAGGTCTCGACCGAAGCCACCGACGTCTCTACGGTCTCGACCGACGCCACCGACATCTCCACCGATCATGAGCCCGAGAAGGTTGAGCACGCAGTGGATGCATCCGGCGAGCTCGCCATAACGCCCTGAGTTCGCTTCGACCCGCGCAGATCACGGTTACAGTTGGCTTTGACCGTGGTGACGGTGCTTCCGTAGACTGAAACCGTTGGTGCGCTGCCGCGCGCCCGGACTCGTCGCTCGTCGCTGGTCCGTTCCTCCGCACGTCAGCAACTATCGAAAAGAGTGAATCCGCGGTGTACGCGATCGTCCGAAGTGGCGCCAAGCAGCACAAGGTCGCCGTCGGCGACGTGATCGAGATCGACAAGATCTCGACGGTCCCCGGTGAGTCGGTGTCGCTGCCTGCCGTGTTGCTCGTCGACGGGGAGACGGTCACGTCGGACTCCGGATCGCTGGCCGCGGTCGACGTACAAGCTGAGGTGCTCGGTCCCACCAAGGGACCCAAGATCACCATCCAGAAGTTCAAGAACAAGACCGGCTACCGCAAGCGCCAAGGTCACCGGCAGCACTACACGCAGGTCAAGGTGACCGCGATCAACACGCAGTGATCTCCCCCTCCACCACCAGCAAGGACTAGTCATGGCACACAAGAAGGGCGCGGCGTCCACCAGAAACGGCCGCGACAGCAACGCTCAGCGTCTCGGTGTCAAGCGGTACGGCGGTCAGCTGGTCAACGCTGGAGAGATCATCGTGCGCCAGCGAGGCACTCACTTCCACCCGGGCACCAACGTCGGCCGTGGCGGCGACGACACACTGTTTGCGTTGACCGCGGGAAACGTCGAGTTCGGCACCCGGCGCGGGCGGCGGGTGATCAACATTGTTCCGGCCGGCTCGGCTGCTCGGGTGACCACGCTTGAGGCGCCGCCGGCTCCTGCCGAGCAAGGGCTTGCGAGCGTTGCGGCAGACGCTGTGACGTCGGTGGCCCGAGTAGCCGCGGGCGCTGCGGCCGAGGCCGTCACGTCAGTGGCGCGGACGGCGGTGGGCGCTGCTGTGACGTCCGTGGCCCGCGCAGCTAGGGACAACTCGGCCGAGGCCGATGCGCCTCCTGCGCCGGAGGACGACGTACCCGCCCCGCAGTGACGCGCCGAGCAGCACCACCACCTGGCCAGCTGAGCAGGGAAGGAGCACGGCGATGGCGGTTCCGACCTTCGTCGACCGTGTGGTGCTGCACGTCGCAGGAGGCAGCGGTGGCAACGGCGTTGCTTCGGTCCATCGCGAGAAGTTCAAGCCGCTCGGTGGTCCCGACGGTGGCAACGGAGGGCACGGGGGAGACGTCGTCCTGCGTGTCGACTCCGACGTCACCACACTCGTCGACTACTACTCCCAGCCGCACCGCAGGGCGGGCAACGGCAAGCCGGGGCAAGGCGACCACCGGTCCGGCGCACAGGGTGCCTCGTTGGTTCTGCCGGTTCCCAACGGCACCCTAGTCACGACTCCCGATGGCAAGGTGCTCGCCGACCTCGTGGGGGCCGGCATCGAGATGGTGGTTGCCGCCGGCGGCCGAGGTGGCCTCGGAAACGCCGCTTTGGCGTCCAAGGCTCGCAAAGCGCCAGGCTTCGCGCTGCTCGGAGAAGCAGGGGAGGAGCGCGACGTCGTTCTCGAGCTGAAAGTCGTGGCCGACGTCGGATTGGTGGGTTTTCCGAGTGCCGGCAAGTCCAGCCTGGTCGCCGCCATCTCGCGGGCCCGTCCCAAGATCGCTGACTACCCGTTCACCACATTGGTGCCAAACTTGGGGGTCGTCACGGCCGGCGAGTCGACGTACACCGTGGCCGACGTCCCGGGGCTCATCGAAGGCGCCAGCGATGGCCGCGGCCTGGGTCACGACTTCCTCCGGCACATCGAACGCTGCGCCGCGATCGTGCATGTCCTGGACTGCGTGACGCTTGAGCCCGGTCGCGACCCGGTCAGCGACCTCGAGGCGCTCGAGCGGGAGCTGGCGGCGTACGGCGGCCTGGACGACAGGCCGCGGGTGGTCGCGCTGAACAAGATCGACGTGCCGGACGGCCGGGAACTCGCCGGCCTGGTCCGCCCCGAGCTCGAAGCCAAGGGACTGGCCGTCTTCGAGATCTCGGCGGCCACGCACGAAGGGCTGCGCGAGCTGACGTTCGCGCTCGGCGATCTGGTGGCGGCTGCCCGTATGACGACCGAAGCGGCCGAGCCGACCCGGATCGTGCTGCGTCCGTCCGGCGACAGCGATGCCGAGTTCACGATCACCGACACTGAGGATGGCTGGCGCGTGCACGGGCCAAAGCCGGAGCGCTGGATTCGGCAGACCGACTTCAGCAACGACGAGGCGGTGGGTTATCTCGCCGACCGGCTCAACCGCCTCGGCGTGGAGACCGCGCTGCTCGAGCGTGGCGCGCAGGTGGGCGACGACGTCATGATCGGGGGTGACGACGACGCTGTCGTGTTCGAGTTCGACCCGTCGGTCGAGGCCGGAGCCCACACCGCGCTGGGTCGCCGCGGGCAGGACATCCGGCTCCAGGGCCGCTGAGCGACGGTGGCTGGCCAGGGCGGAAGCCGCCACGTCGCGGCCGGAGCAGTGCTCGCGGCGGCACTGACGCTGGGTACGGCGGCTGGATGCACGACCGCGACAACTGCTGGTCCGCGCCCCGCGCGCTCTGTATCCGCGCAGGTCATACCGTCGGCCTCCCGTTCGGTGTCGGCGCCATCCCAGCGGCCCGCCGGTACGACTGCGCCCACACACACCGCGATGACCGTGCCACCCGCCCGGGCGGCATTTCGCGCCGACAGCGCCATCCGCACCATCGACTACCTCGCCGGTCACATCGGCACGCGCGAAGCGAGCTCAGCTCACTTTCGCACCGCCGCTCGGTGGGTTGCTTCGCAGTTCGAACGGCTGGGGTACGACGTCCAGCTCCAACCGGTGCCGGTGCCGGCTGGCGTGTCGTGGGGGATCGACGTACCGGCCGGGCGGACGTGGAACGTCGTGGCGACGCCTCCGCGTCTGCGTCTCACGCAACCGCACGTGCTGGTCGGCGCACATCTCGACACGGTTCCGCAGGCCCCTGGCGCGGAGGACAACGCTTCCGGCGTAGCCGTGGTGCTGGAGCTCGCCCGGCTGACCGCCGCGTACGGCTCGCGACTCCCGGTGGTCTTCGTCGCCTTCGGCGGAGAGGAGCCCCGGGGAATCGGTGACAACCTGCATCACTTCGGCTCGACCGCGATGGTCGAGCGGATGCCCGCTGCTCAGCGGCGAGCCCTGGTCGGCATGGTCGCGCTCGACCGGGTCAGCGTCGGAACGAGCGTCCCGGTATGCACCGGCGGCTTGGGCTCCCGCTCGGTGCAGACGGCGTTGCTGCGGACCGCCCGGCGCAACCGCATACCAGCGCAGTCGTGCGTCAACGCGTTGAGCGACCACTGGTCGTTCGAAAAGGCCGGCGTGGTCGCCGCCCGGGTGGGAGGAACGCCGTACGCCGCCTATCACAGTGCCGCCGACGTGCCTTCCGTTGTGAATCGAACCGAGCTGAAACGCAGTGGCCAGCTGCTGTGGGACTGGCTGCGGCGCTGACGCCGAGGCCGCAAGGTCGTCAGCGCCCGAATGGGGGGTCACTCGTTGACCACATGTCCCGCAAGATCGTCGATGCGCGGCGCGGACCGGCCAGGCGCGGCGCGAAATCGGGGCCGATGACGTATGGCGTGAAGCGTGCCCCGCGCAGCGTGTCGTTCCAGAAGACGAGGGAAAGCAGCACCCCCTCGCGGGTCGGCAGCGAGAAGTCCATGTCGAAGATGAAGTTGCCCAGACAGTTGATGATCAGGTGACCGGCGGAGGTCTCCACTCCCTGCACCCAGTGAGGGTGTCCACCGACGACCACGTCCGCACCGGCGTTGATCAGTGCGCTCCCCACGCGCCGCTGGGCAGGCACCGGCTGGTGGGTGTACTGCTCGCCCCAGTGCGGCAACACGACGGTGACGTCGACCCGTCGGTTCAGACGTCGGATCGCCCGTTTCATTCGGGCCAGGTCGTTTTGGTTCAGTGGCCCGGTGCGAGGCGGCATCCGGATCTCCGCTGCGCCTGGGGACGTTGCGGTGGCGCGGGGAGTCTCACCGATGGCGTTGAATGCCAGGAACCCGAAACTCACACCATGACGGTGCACGATCACCGGCCGCCACGCCCGACGAGCGGTGCGGCCGGCACCGACCACCTGAATGGGAGAGGCGTCCAGCCGTTTGATGGTCTGGACGAGCGCTCGGGGTCCGTAGTCACCGCTGTGGTTGTTGGCCTGCGACAAGACGTCGAAACCGGCCTGCGCGAGCGGCCCGAGTACCTTGGGGTCCGCAGCGAATGAGTCGCCGCCTTGGCGCGGTGCCCCGGCCATCGACAGCGTGCTCTCCAGGTTTCCCACCGTCAGGTCAGCACCAGCGAGCCGCTGACCCAAAGGGGCCAGCGGTGCGCCCGGCCGCCTCGGCGCGGCAGAGGGGACGCGGCGCCCCAGCATGATGTCGCCGACCAGCGTCATCGTCGTGACTGCGTGGTGCCGGCCGCCGGGCACCGTCAGCGGATAGCGGTCCGGGTTCGTCAGGGGATCCACGCCGGCCACCGTCGCGGTCTGGGCGAGGGGGGTCAGCTGAGCTGCCGGTACAACGGTCAGCACGTCGTGGCCGTCGGCCAGCAACCGCAGGCCGGCTCGACCGCGCCGCACGGTCAGGTGGCCGCCGGGCTGTCCCAGCTGAGACCACCGGGTCACCTTGCCCCCCACCACCTCGCGTGCCTGTGCCACGGTGAGCCGAAGCGCTGGCCGACGTACCGAGTATGCGAGCGCGAGCGGCTGACGCAGTCCGCGGCTGGACGTCGGCCCGCCCGTCGGTGCGGCCGTTGCCGATGTGACGGCCCGGCTCGGCGTCGGGACGGTCGTGGAGTGCCGCACTGGTGCTGCGTCCTGGGACGTGCAGCCGGTGAGCGCCGCCGCCAGACAGAGCGCCGCCACCGACCACGCTCGGGGCGTCAGCATGCTGCGACGCTACGCCTGCCAGACGATGCCGCGGGCGCTTCCGACGTCGACCCGCGCGGGGCGTTCCGGCCACCCGATAGCCTGAGTGCATGCCCATGCTCACTGCTGCTGCGGAGACGACCCGCACCCTTCCGGTGCCCGCTCCCGTCATCGGAGCGCTTGCATTCGCCCTGTTGCTGTCCCTGATGCTCGCTTTGTTGATGTTCGGCAAGGGGCGACCGCACAGCTGATGAGCGACCGGACGCAGCGGATCGGCGTGATGGGCGGCACGTTCGACCCCATTCACAACGGTCACCTCGTTGCAGCGTCGGAAGTGCAGTCGGAGTTCGACCTTGACGAGGTCGTCTTCGTGCCGACCGGTCAGCCGTGGCAGAAGTCAGAGCGCGAGGTCTCACCCGCCGAGGACCGCTATCTCATGACGGTCATCGCGACGGCGTCCAACCCCCGGTTCTCGGTGTCCCGAGTGGACGTCGACCGCGCCAAGCCGACGTACACGATCGACACGCTGCGCGACCTCAGGGGGGAGCGTCCGAGCGCTGAGTTCTTCTTCATCACCGGTGCCGATGCGCTGGCTCAGATCTTGACCTGGCACGACGCGAAGCAGGTCTTCGAGCTGGCGCACTTCGTGGGCTGCACGAGGCCGGGTACGCCGATCGACGCGGCCACCGTCGACGGTCTGCCCGCCGATCGGGTGACGATCATCGAGGTGCCCGCGCTCGCGATCTCGTCGTCGGAATGTCGCGCGCGAGCGTCGGTCGGTGAGCCGGTCTGGTACCTCGTTCCTGACGGTGTCGTCCAGTACATTGCCAAGCGGCGGTTGTACTCCCGTGAGAAAGAAGTCCAAGCTTCGTGACAGCAACTGACCGCGCAGTCGAGCTGGTCCGCATCGCCGCACAGGCGGCCTCTGACAAGCTCGCTGACGACATTGTCGCTTTCGACGTCTCCGAGCAGCTGATCATCACCGACGCCTTCCTCCTGTGCTCGGCACCAAATGACCGCCAGGTTCGTTCGATCGTGGACGAGATCGAGGAGAAGCTGCGCCTGGCAGCTGCCAAACCGGTGCGCCGGGAGGGTGAACGCGAGGGCAGATGGGTGCTTCTGGACTACGACGAAGTCGTCATCCACGTCCAGCATGCCGAGGACCGTGTCTACTACTCCCTTGAACGCATCTGGCGAGATTGCCCCGCGATTCCACTGCCGCAAACGGTGACCAGCGGTCGAGGGCCGGCCGCCTAAAGACCCCGGACCCGGGGTTCAGCTAGGCAATTTTCGGTAGCTCCAGTTACCGCCGATGGCTCATGACACGTGGTCCCACGGCTCTTTAGCGTGGAGGCGTGGAGCCTGTGAGCGCAGACGTGCTGGTAGCCGTCGATCAGCCCCTGCTGCGGTCCGCGCTGGCTCACGTCCTCGCTCGCAATCAGGGGCTGCGAATCATCTCGTGCTCGCCCGCCGAAATCCCCGAGCGCTGTGCTGATCTGGAGCCCGACATCGTCGTCGCCTCACGAGACGTTGCGGCGCCCGGGCTCTTGTTGCTCGTGAGCATCGACAGCGGGGAGTGCTGGCTGCGGAGCCCCAGCGGCCAGTGGCTGCCGCGCGCCTATCCAGGCATCAACCGGCTGGGCAGATTGATTGTCGATGAGGTCGCCGGCCGCAAGGTCATCGCGGGTTAGGACACGTAGCCCGCTCCCGTCGCGGCCGCCATCCGCCCCGCGGTTGACCTTGTCCAGTTTGTCCGCCATTCTCTGTTAGCACGGGGCACTCGTTCACGGATCGGCACAGAGGTCGGAAGTCCGAGGTGACGAAGTCATGCAAGCCGATGCCCTGCTGAGATCGGTCCTCGACCTCACCGAGGAGATCAGCAGCGCACCCACCTGTGAGGATGCCTTCGCGGCCATCCTGCGGTCATTCTGCGTGGCTGGCGGATGGGCAGTCGGCCAAGTGTGGATCCCGTCTTCCGACGGAGCATGTCTTCAGTGCAGCCCGGTCTGGCATCAGACCACTCCTCGGTACGACGGCTTCCACGCGTCCAGCCGGACCGTCGAGTTCGCCAAGGGAACACCACTTCTTGGTGAGCTGTGGACGCTGCCCGAGGTGCGTTGGGTTCATGGCATCGGTGAGGACGACGAAAAGTTCGTGCGCGCCTCGGCCGCAGCAGCTCACGGCCTCGAGACCGCGCTCGTGGTGCCGGTGACCGTCGAGGGCGAACTCATCGGGGTGCTGGAGTTCTTCTGCGGCGAACGCCGTCACGCGGACATCCAAACTCAGAATCTGCTGTTGGTGGCGGCGGCACAGCTCGGTTTGCTGATGAGCCGTCGGGCCGCCGAGCTGGAGCTGCGCCGAAGCGAGGCGCTGTTCAAGGCGGTGGCAGAGACCGCGCACGACGCGATCATCACGATCGACCGTGACGGCCGCATCCAGTACGTCAACGAGGAGGCTGCCCACATGTTCGGGCATCCCCGGGAGGCGTTCACCGACGCGCCGGTCAGCATGGTGATTCCGCCTCGGCTGCACGCCGCCCACTGGCAAGGATTCGAGCGTCACCTTGAAACCGGGGAACGGCACCTCGTCGGCCGGACGACAGTGGTTCCGGCGCGCCGGAGCGACGACAAGGAGTTCCCGGTCGAACTCTCGTTGGCCACCTGGTCGATCGACGGCTCGCCTTCCTTCACGGCGATCGTGCGCGATGTGTCGGAGCGCGAGCGGATGCACGAGGAGCTGCAACGAGCTCTGTCGTATGAGCGGGAAGCTGCGATCAGGCTGCTCGAGTCCGACCGCCTCAAAGACGCGTTCCTGGACACGGCGTCGCACGACCTGCGTGCGCCGTTGGCGGCCATCCGCGCGGTCACCGAACTCTTGGAGCGTGACGCGGAGCGCTCAATCCTCACTCCCGAGCAACGCAAGTCGCACCTGGCCGGCTTGCGGGTCAGCGCCGACAAGATGCGCCGGTTGCTGGACGACCTGCTCGATCTCGAGCGCCTGACTGAAGGGTCTCCGATCCTCGACCGTCGAGACGCCGATCTGGCTGAGGTCGTGCGTTGCTGCCTGGAGGAGAACTCCGAACAGTTCGTCGGACGTTCTGTCGAGACCCACCTCCCGTCAATTCTGGCGTACGTCGATGCCGGCAAGGTCGAGCGCATCGTTGAGAACCTGCTGGT